>CAZAPH010000067.1:0-8951 GCA_964487105.1 uncultured Akkermansia sp. | reverse complement strand
AGGTACCATATCATTTAAAGCATCGTAAAGAGGTAGCATATAGTTGTCTAATTTTTCTTTTAAATCACCAGGTAAAAAACCTAAATTTTCGCCAGCTTCAACAGCAGGACGAGTTAAAATAATTCGTTTAACTTCTTTATTTTTTAATGCTCTAACAGCAAGGGCAACAGCAGTATATGTTTTGCCAGTACCAGCAGGGCCAACAGCAAACATCATATCATTTTTTAATATACTACTAACCATTTTACGTTGATTTTCTGTTTTAGCTTTAATAACTAAACCATTATTGCCAAATAAAATAACATCATTACCAATACTATCGGTTAGTTTATCAAGTAAATTATCGCCTGTTTGTCCTAACAATCTTTCAATTACTGTGTCGGTTAAAACACCTGTTTTGTGATAATAATCAACCAACATATTTAATTTTTTTTCAAAAAGTAAAATGTCGTTATTATCGCCAATTACTTTAAGAGAATAGCCACGCGCAATTAATTTTAATTTCGGAAAATATTTTTTTATTATATTTAATTTAACATCGTTTACTCCATAAATTTCAACTGGTTCAACACTATCTAATGTTATAATTTTTTCAATCATTTTAAAAGTTAAGTAAAATTATTGTTTATAATTTTGTTAATGTAAGAAATTTGTGGCTTAAAAATACGAGATTTTTTTTGTTTATTTTTGAAAAAATGAGTCTTATTACACTTACAACGGATTTAGGTTATCGCGACCCATATTTGGCAATTGTAAAGGCTAAGCTTATGTATAAGCTAAAAGATGTACAATTAATTGATTTAAGTTGTGATATAAAAAATTCATCAGTTACCGATGTGGCTTTTGTTTTAAAATTTGCGTTAAAAAATTTTAATGAAAACACAATTCATTTAATTGGTGTTAAATCAAGCAGTAATAAAAACAGTAATAAAACTAATGATGCAGATAATACAAGGTATTTAATTACAAAGTATAAAAATCAATATATTATTACTCCGGATAATGGTTTGTTTACACTTTTAGATAAGGACTATAAAGAACCTTTTTATCAATAATATTATTTTGATAAAAACCAACATAAATTTTATTTAAATGATATTTTAGTAGATGCGGCAATACATATTTTGTTAACCGGAAATATAAATGAAATTGCTAACGAAATAAATGATTATTATAAAGTGTATGATTTTGAACCATTTTTAAATGGTACAGTTTTAAAAGGGAAAAAAATATATGTTGATGATTTTGGTAATATTGTAACAAATATTACAAACGATATTTTTGAAAAATATATTGGAAATAAACCTTTTACTATTAAATTTCCGGGGTCGAAAATTCAAAAAATTAGTACAAATTATGATGATGTTGAATTTGGACAAGCACTTGTTTTATTTAATGCTTTAGGAAATTTAGAGATAGCAATAAATGGAGCAAGTGCATATAAACAATTAGTACCAAGGGATATTGGCATAAATTTTGACTTTAATATATTAATAGAATTAGATAGTTTTTAAAATGATAAATAGAATAGTAAAACTAACCTTTAAAGAAGAAAATATTGAATCATTTAAAAAAATTTTTGAAGAGAATTGGAACGCTATAAAAAATCAACCGGGTTGTTTTGATGTAAAATTATTACAGGATAAAAATAATAGTTGTGTTTTTTTTACTTATAGCTTATGGGAAGATGAAGCTAGTATTGAAAACTATAAAAACACTACATTATTTAAAAATGTTTGGAGTAAAACAAAAGCTTTATTTAATGCAGCACCAGAGGCTTGGAGTACAACAATAGTTTTTAAATAAATTAGTTTAAAAGAAAAGAATCTTCTTTAGTAGGAATAATAACATCAGCATAACCTTCGGCAAGTAATTTTTCTTTAAAGGCTGTTTTTGATGAGTTTTCTCCATGCACAAGAAATATTTTTTTTACTTTATTTTTATCTTGACAGGATAAAAATTTTATTAATTCTTTATAATCTGCATGTGCACTATATGAATCAATTATTTTAACATCTGCATTTACATTATAATAATCACCATAAATTCTTACTGTTTTTTTACCAGATCTAATATCTCCTCCTAATGAATTTGGCGTACAATAGCCAACAACTAAAATTGTATTTTTTTCATTTGAAATGTTATGCGCTAAATGATGTTTTATTCTTCCTGCATCCATCATACCAGAGGCGGAAATTATAATACAAGGTTCTTTACTTTCATTTAATTTTATTGAATCTATTTTTTCTCTAATGTAAATTAAACTGTTAAACCCAAAAGGATCGGTATCTGTTTTTATATATTCTTGTAGTTTTTCATTAAAACATTTAACATGTTCGCGCATTATATCTGTAATACTTGAGGACATTGGGCTATCAACATACACTTTTATTTTAGGTAATAAATTTTTATTTTTTAATTTATCTAAAATAAAAACAATTTCTTGTGTACGCCCTAAACTAAATGCTGGTATAATTAACTTGCCTTGTTTTTCAACGCAAGTATAGTTTATAACATTAAGTAATTGTTCTTCTGCATTATTTTCTGAATCATGTAATTTATCGCCATAAGTAGATTCGCAAATTATATAATCGGCCAAAGGAAAGCACTCGGGGTCTTTTAAAAGTAAATCGTTATACTTACCAACATCACCAGTAAAAGTTAAATTAATAGTTTTATTTTCTTCGTTTATTAAATTTAAATTTATAACTGCACTTCCTAATATATGCCCTGCATCTGTAAATTTAAAACTTACTTCATTATTTAAAAAAAACGAATGATGGTATGGAATTGTTTTAAAGTGTTTTAAACATTTATCAACATCTTTTTTAGTATATAAGGGTTTTAATGGTTCTAAATTTTTTGCTTCTCGTTTTTTATTTATATGTTCAATATCGTTTTGTTGTATGTTTGCGCTATCATAAAGCAAAACTTCAACAATAGGTAGAGTAGAAGGGGTACAATAAATAGAACCAATAAAACCTTGTTTAATTAATAAAGGCAAATTACCAGAATGGTCGATATGTGCATGAGATAAAATTACGGCATTAATTTTTGCAGGATCAAAACCTAGATGTCTATTTAATGTGTCTGTTTGCTGACCAACGCCTTGATATAACCCACAATCTAATAAAACATTAAAGCCAGATGGTGTTGTAACTAAATGTTTACTTCCGGTAACAGTTTCTGTTGCGCCTAAAAATTTTACTTTCATAATTTACAATTGCTTAAGCTAAACTATTTAATTTTTCTTCTTTTAATAAAATAATTTGCTTTAACAAAATAATTTCTTCTTGTAACCTTTCTTTACTTTTTGTAGAGTCTTCTCCTGTCCATAATTTATTAATATAATATGGTTTTTCTACATCAAGTAGATTCTGATTTTCAATTCTAAAAAAACTATATAAAGGTACACGTAATGCTTTTGAAATTAACTCGAGGTTACGTAAATCAAGCGTTTTATTGTTTAATTCATTTGTTAATTCATTTTCTGGCATATTTAAAAAATCTGCCAATTGAGCAAAGGTGTAATTTTCCTTTTCTAAAATTTGTATAATTTGAGATTTAATGTCCATATAAAATAAACATTAAATTACTTATTTTTTTTCAATTGCAAAAGATTTATAAGCAATACTGTAATTATTGTTATTTGTTTTTGTTTTTAATGCCTTTAAACCTAATAAATTAAGGTTGTTGGAGAGGTTAACTAATTTTGACCAAAAATTAGATTTTTTAACTTGATAAACAGGTACTAAATCCTCTACTTCGTTATTTTCTTGAATTTCTTTAATCACTAACAAAGGTTCTATTTTTTCAAAATCTAAGGTTGAATTACTTGTAGTAGTTGTTGCAATTTTAAAAGAGTTGTTATTAATTATCGAATCTTTTTTTAGAGTTGAGTTTACAAGTGTTTTGTTATTATTGAAGTTTAAACTATCGTTAGTAATATTAGTATTATTTTTTATAACAGTTGTTTTAATACTATTTTGCATTGAGTTAACAGAAGCGTTTTTTAATAAATAAGGATTAATTGAAGCTATTGAATTGTTTTTAGCTACTAATTTATGGGAGTTAAATTTTAAATTAGAAGTAAATATACTTTTGCCTATATAATTTTGATTTAAAAATAATTTAAGACATATATTAATGACTAAAATAATTAAAGCAGCAACAGCCACAAATTTAAATGAATTATAAAGTGTAATAATTTTTGTAGAAGGTTTTTTTAAATTATTTTTATTTGGGAATTTTAAAGTTAAATCTGCCTGGTTTATTGTATTAGGAAAGAATTTAGCCTCTGAATCTATACTTAAATTTTTGATTTCAAATGCATTTAACTTATATAAAATAGATTTATCGAAAACAACATTTTCAGCAATTTGTTTTGTTTTTGAGTAAAGCTTAATTTCGTTTTGTAAAATTTTATTAGAGATTAACTCATCTTCAAATTTTAATTTTTCTGAATGAGTTAAATTACCTTCAAAATAATTAAATAGTAAAAATTGTAAGTTGTAATTATGTGAAATGTAATAGTTTTCTTTATTTAATTTTTCTTTTACTGTTTCTGGAATAAAATAAACTTTTTTAAATTCATTAACTGCTATTTGCAAACTAGCGTTTTCACTTAATTTTTGTTTAAATTCACTTAATTTATTTTGAGGTAATTTGTTTTCTAAATACAATATAACTTCTTCATTTTCAGTATAAAAATCGTCCTTCTTTAAACTATTTTTAAACTCAAGTGTATTGTTTTTAGATTTTAAAATTGGAAGCTCAATGGCATTTAAGTTTATGTTTAACTGAGGATTTAAATTAGCAAATTGTTTTAATTCAATTATCTCTAATTCAGTTAAATTTCCCTCAAAATAGTCGAGTAAAAATGCTTCATAATTATTTAAATTTATATTTTGCATTATACAACAACCTCCATTTTACCAATATAATTTTTTAAAAAATTTCGAGCTCTAAAAATGTAAACTTTTACTTGACTTTCGGATAAATTGGTAATTTCTCCAATTTCTTTATAATCATAACCTTCGTAATCCCTTAGCAAAATAACTGCTTTTTGAATTTCAGGAAGTTGATCTAAACCCGCATCTAACACTTGTTTTAAATCGCTGTATTGCTTGTTGTGGCTGTATTGATTAAAATCTATTTCAGAAAAATTTGTTTGTTTTTTTTGTTTTCTTATAAAATCAATTAATGTGTGGTAAGCGGCTGTAAATAAATATGATTTTGATTTTGAATAATCAATGGATTCTACTTTAATCCACATTTTTTCAAATGTTTCTTGAACTATATCTTTTGCGTTGTCTTTATCTTTAATTTGTTTTAATACAAATCGATAAACGGCATCTGCAAAATCATCAACACATTGATTATACTCTTTAATTGTCAAAATTTATACTAATGGTAAGACGATAAATGTATTAAAAAGTTACACTTGTTTTAAATTTTAAAGCGCTGAATTTCAAATATTTGAAATAATATTTACAATTTCTTTAAAGTTAAGCGCATTTACATCAACAAACGGTTGATTTAGTTCTGTTAAATATTTTTTATTTAAGTTAAAAATTAAATCTCTATCAAATTTGTTTTCGCGTAATTTATCTTTTTGCCATGGAATTGTATTTTGGGTTAATACCACTAAATCATATTTAAGTTTTGGTAATTGTTCTTCAATAAATTTTATTTTCGTATTAAACTCTAATTCGGTCCAAATTTTTAAAGTAATTAAGTTTGTATCTATAAACAAAAATTGGTTTGTATGAGTTGGTGTTAATTGTTCATTTAATACATGTTGTTTTGCAATTGCTTCAATATCATTAATTGTACAAGTACTAATTAATTTATTTTCAAAATAAGTACGTGCAAACTCGCTTATCCAACTAGTATTAAAATGTTTAGCTAATTTTAAACAAAGTGTACTTTTGCCTGTAGATTCTGCGCCTATAATGGCTATTTTTTTAATATTTTTTTCCATTCTAAAAATCCCCAAAATGCAACTAAGGCATAAATAAAATAAAGTAAAGAAAATATATACATTGCTTTTGATAAATATAAAAACACATAAGTAACATCAATAATAACCCATAAAACCCAATTTTCTATCCATTTTTTAATCATCATATAAGTGGTTGTTAAACTTAACGAAGTTAAAAGTGCATCAATTAAAATTTTATCGCCTTTAAAATACTTAAGTAAACTATAAATACCAATAAATAATAAAATTGTAATTAAACCCCAAAAAATGAGTTGTTTTTTGGGCGAAAAAGTAATTGAAAAATCTGTTTGTTTGTGTTTGTTCCAATAAATCCAACCGTAAAAAGAATAAATAAGATAAATAAGTTGTAAAAATGCGTCTCCAAATAACCGTTGGATGTAAAAAGCATAAAAGCTGGCTAATAATCCTACTATAGCTATTGGCCAACATAATATATTTTGTTTAATAGTAAAAACAACCCCTAATATACCAAATAAACAGGCAATTATATCTAATACACCCATTTATAATGGAAGTTGGTTTTGTTTAAATGCATTTATTATGTTTAAATATTGATTGTAAGGTGTAGGTGAATTCCAAATGTATGATTTAAAGGCAATTCCATATAAATTCATTTCTTTACATTTAGTAACAATTTCGGGACTTGTACCTCCTCTGGCAACAATTTTTTTGTTTGATGATTTTACGGCATCTTTTATAGCTTCTTCATAAAATCCACTATAAAATGCATGGTTAATGTTATTAAACATTGTACCTAACATAATATAATCAAAATCTAACATGTCTTTTTCAAACAAAGCATTAACTCTAGAGTGGTTTCTGGTTTTTATTAAATTTTTAAATTTAAATTTTAATCTAAACCTTATCCATCTGTATTTTATTTTGCTTGATAAATGTGTACTGGTATAATGTACACCCTTTAAATTGTATTTTAAGGCTAGTTTGTGATGCGAGTGAATTATAATTCTATTATGGTACTGCACAGGTATTTCAGATAAGTATTCTATCATACGTGCAGTGGTATATTTAGGTTTACGTAAATGTAAATAATGTAAACCGTTTTCAAACATTTTTGTAACTACACCGGTTTCATCGGGTACAGATTTTGAAGATGTAATTACCATTAATTGCATAAAAAATTTATTTTAAAAACCAAAACTAATAAAAAAAACAAAAAATTAAGATTTTACTGGTCTAAAATATAAACCAAATTGATTTAATAATTGTGGCTTTTTTTCAAAAACATTACCAATTACAATTAAATTAGGATTAGAATTTATAACTTTTTTAAGTTTTGAAATGTTGGTAATGCCACCACCAACAATTAAAGGTAAATTAATTGTTTTTTTTACCGATGTTATTAAATTTTTATTTAAATGGTTTTTTGCGCCGCTACCTGCTTCTAAATAAATTAATTTAAATCCTAACAACTCTGCTGCTGCAATACGACTAATAATTTCTGATTTATGAACTAAAGGTTTTGTATTGGTTACTTTTTGTGTAGTACTAATATTACCTCCATTTATTAAAACATAGGCTGTTGGTATAGTATTAATATTAGCTTGTTTAATTTTTAAAGCTGCTTTTGCTTGTTTACCTATTAAATAATCAGCATTGTTTCCAGATATTAAACTTAAAAACAACATTCCATCGGCTTTTGCACTTATTTGAAATTCATCTCCAGGAAAAATTAATACGGGTAATGTTGTAACTGATTTTATTTTTACAACGGTTTCGTTAAAATTATTTTTAATTAATTTACTTCCTCCAACTAAAATACAAAAAACATTATTTTTTTTAGCTTCTTTAATTAATTGCAAGTTTAATTTATCGGGGTCGGCAAGCAAAGCCAATAAAGGTTTTTTAGTGTTTTTTAGAGTATTTATTATTGTATTAAATTTCATTTAGTAAATACGTTAAATAGTAGTTTTCAATTTTTTGTAATGCCAAATTAAAAGTTAACCAATTGTTATTTAATAAAACACTTGCTAAAATTGTAGGTTGATTTATAGAAAATGGATTTACTTTTATTTGTTCAGAAAAACTTACACCTTTTACACCATTTATTTTATAAACTGTTTCTTTTGCACTCCAAATACACGTAAGCATTTCAATATTATTGTTGGCATAATTTAATTCGTTTTGATTACAAAATTTATGTTTTATGTTTAAAATTTTTGGCCTTATAAGTTCAATATCTATACCAGTTTGATGTTTAGTATTTATAATTATTGCTAAATAGTTATGCGAATGTGAAATAGAAAGATGTCTATCATCGTTTTGCAAAAAAGGTTTATTGTTATGGTTATACCTTAAATTGGTGTAATTTACATTTAATTGACCAAGTAAATGTTTAATGCCTTCTTTTTCTAGTGTTCTTTTTTCGAGTATATTAAACTTTAAATTAAATAAATTAAGATTTAATATGCCTAATACGGTGTTTTGGTTAATATGTTGAATTTCAATCAAAAGGATATTTTAATAATTGCAAACTTATTAATATCTTTGTTATCCTTAAAAAAATAATTAATTATAAATAAATAAAAATGTCAACAACAACTGCAACAAAGTACATTAAGTACAAAGTAAAAGACCTCTCTTTAGCTGAGTGGGGTAGAAAAGAAATTAAATTAGCTGAAGAAGAAATGCCAGGTTTAATGGCTTTACGTAAAGAGTATGGTGCCTCTAAGCCATTAAAAGGTGCTCGTATTGCAGGGTGTTTGCATATGACCATACAAACTGCGGTTTTAATTGAAACGTTAGTTGAATTAGGCGCAGAAGTTACTTGGAGTTCATGTAACATTTTCTCAACTCAAGATCATGCTGCTGCTGCAATTGCTGCTGCTGGCATACAAGTTTACGCTTGGAAAGGTCAAAATGCTGAAGAGTTTGATTGGTGTATTGAACAACCTTTATGGTTTGGAGTAGATCGTAAGCCTTTAACCAT
>CAZAPH010000066.1:0-16369 GCA_964487105.1 uncultured Akkermansia sp. | reverse complement strand
GGAACTTCAATAAATAAAATTGCTTGTAGCCCAATTAATTCAGGTGTTTTTGCATTAGCTACAAATAAAGGTATTTTAATTACAACAGATGGTGGAGCAACTTTTACACAACCTGCTGCAATTACTGTAACTACTGATGTGTATTATGGTTTAGATGTTAAGTTTGATGGAGCTGGTATTTTATATTGTTCTGTTGGAAATGAAAAAAATGTTACTGGCGTTATAACTGATTCTAAAGTTTTTAAATCTACAGATAATAGTCTAGCTTCATTTACTGATATTACACCTACAAGTCCTTTTGTTTTAGGTACTAATTATGGTAGAATTGAGTTAGCAATTGCACCGTCAAATAATAATGTAATATACGCATCAGTTGCAAGAAAATACTTAAGTGTAGCAGCACCATCTGCTCCAACATTAATGGGTTTATTTGTTTCTTATGATGCTGGAACAACTTGGGCACATGTATTCTCAGGCTCAACCCAATTAGATCCTTTAGGTAATGGTTCTGGAACGAGTGCATCAGGAGATTTTGCACATACATTAAATGTAGATCCGTTTAATTCTGATAAAATTTATTTAGGTAGTTATCAAATGTACTCCTACGTAAAAACGGGTATGTCAGGTTCAAATCCAGTTGGTACATGGACAAAATTAGGGAATTCTTTATTTTTAAATACAGGCTTATATTTACATGAAAATATTCATGATTTTAAAACGGTAGTTTCTGGAGGATCAATTTCAAAATACTTTTTTATTAAAGATGCTGGTGTTTACCGCTCAATTGATGCCTTAACATCTTTTCAGCCATTTTATAAAGGGATGGCAACGGGGCAGTTTAACTCCATCTCTATTTCAAGTTTCCCTAAATTTAACGCAAGTAATGGTAGTTCATCTGGCTCTACATACACGCCAAACATTAAATATATTGGAGGAACAAGTGGAAGTGGTTTAAATTATTTTGATGGTCAAAATGGTTCAACAGTATCTAAAGAATTTAATAGCTTAAGTGCAGAAGTTTTTAACGCGGAGTATTCTGAAATTTTACCTGAAGCGGCTTATTTTTCAACAGCAAACGGAAGATTACTTTTAAATTCAGATGTTGTAAATAATGGACCTGAAGTACGTCAGCATTTAACAAAAACATCTACTCAAACAATAGGTGATTTTACAAATAATAATTACAATATTTCGGGTACACCTTTTAAATTATGGGAAAATTATGGTCAATTACCTACATCTTCATGGCCTTCGCCTGATAGCGTAATTTTTTATAACGATAGTGTAAGAGGTTTAGCCTCTTTAGTTGGTGTAAGTAATTTAACTACAACATCAAACTTTACTATTAGTATATCAAGGCCTAACTCAGTTGCAATGTTAGATAGTATTGTTGTTAGAACATCTACAGCATCGTTACCTGTTTCAGGGTCAAATTCTGTGAGTCCTGCTGTTCCATTAGCTAACAGAAGAACAATTTGGATTAAATTACCAAATACTTATACAAGTTCACCAACCGGAACAACAAGTATTTCTAACCTAACAGTTACAGGTTCTGCTGCAAATTCTACAGGACATTCAGTAATTTTAGATGGAGGAACAAAAGTTGATAATATAGGCGTTAGTTTTACAAGCGCACCTTTTAATGGCGTTGCAACAAATAGTGTTTCTGGTGTTCCGGATCCTTCGGCATATTACAAGGTATATGCTACGGCGTATTATAAAATTCCAGGAAGTACTCAAGTTGAGGTTGTAGATAATTCAATATCAACTAAAGAAATAACTTATACAGCGCTTACACCAACTACTGGGTTAAACTGGAAATTTGGATCTTCTTCAGCTTCAACAATGATTGCAGCACCATTACCAACAAATGTTGCGGCTTCTGCTATAACTTATTCTGCAGCATCAACCGAAGGTAATTTAGGACCTCAAGGTACAGCTACATTTTATCCTAGTCAACCCACTAGTGTTACGTACACTGTAAGTACTTATGCAAGTAATTATTCAATTACAGCAAATACATTTACAAGTTATGTAGCTTCAACGCCAACAGTTGCAGGTACGCCAACATATGTATTAGAGCCAGGAACAGTTACACAAAGTAGCAATATTTTCACCATTGCAGCAACACAAACTGCAGCAATTATATATACTGTAACTGCAAATGGTGCTACAACCGTAACAACTAATTATACAATTAATCCTTTACAATACAGTATAAACACAAGTACACTTACACAATCGTCAAATGTATTTACAGTAAATACAAATGGTAATTTTACTTTAACAGCTTTAAGCGGAAACACTACGCTTAAGCCAAATGTTGTAACATTGGTAAGTTTACCAATACAAACGGTAATTACAGTTGGTAATAATGGGCCAAAAATTGCGCCAAATAACAAACCAATAAAAATTGCAACCGTTCGTTCGGCAAGGTTAGCATATCCATACGGTACAAACTTATCTACCAATGGTGTATATGTTGCTTTAGCACCACTTAGTTTAAATGATCCTATTACACATATTTTAGTGAGTAAAACAGGGGCATTAACAACAAACTCTGTTAATACACCAATAAGTTCAACTATTTCAGTAAATGGTAAAATTACTATGATTGAATGGAGTAAATCTGGTACAGAATTATATTATGCAACAGATGCAAATTGCGTTTATAGAGTAAGTAGATTGTATTCTTTGGCAGATTCAAGTGCTAGATTTTATAATGGTAAGTTCCATACTGGAATTTTAAACTTTAACGCTGCAACTACTAATACAAATAGTCCAATAAGAACTACTTTATTATGGAAATTTGCTAAACCAATTACTAGTATTGCAATTGGAGGAAGAGATTCTATTTTAGCAGTTACATTTAATGGTAAAGGAATAGCTGGAGATACATTGGTTGCTATTTCAAATGGAGATATAAGAAAACAAAGTGGACCAGCACTTAGCTTTAGAAAAGCTGAAGGCGCAGGAATTCCTTTAAATAGCGGAGATTCAATTCAAACCTATTGTTCGTTATTTGAAAAATCAGACCCTAATAAATTATTAATAGGTGCAAGTAATGGTTTATACTATTCTAATAATGTGTTAGGTGGCACACCGTCTTGGCAAAATCAAAATGTACAGTCAACAAATAAATTACCAAAAATCCAAGTATTTGATATTAAACAACAAAATAAATCAAATTTCCATTCTTACAACTCAGGTCAAATATTTGTAGCTACAAACGGAAGAGGAATTTGGTATAACAGTGATTTTTTACAAAATTATGTTGTAGCTGTACCTGAAGAATTACCTAAAGAGAAAGAAACAAACATTAAAGTTTATCCAAATCCAACCACTTCTTCTGCAATTGTGACGTTTAACAGTACTGAAGGCGAAAATGCAATTTTAAACATTATGGATTTAACAGGTAAAATTGTTAAAACACAAGTGCTTGGTAAACTTTATAATGGAGAAACAACAATTGAAATAAATACTGATGGAATGAATGGAGGCGTATATTTAATTAATGTTTCTAGCACATCTGGTACAAAACGAGTAACCAAATTAGTTGTTGCTAAATAATATTCTTGTAATTAAAATTAAAGCCCCTAAACATTTAGGGGCTTTTTTATTTTTTTAAGAGTTTAATTCTTAATTATGTGTAAATTTGCCACTTAAATTTTAAAAAATAGTGGATAAAAAATCGTTAATAGGACTTGGATTAATTGCAGTAATTTTAGGAATTTGGATTTGGCTAAGTGGCCCTACCAAAGAACAAATTGCTAAACAAAAACACATTAAAGATTCAATTGAATTAGCCAATCAAAAAGCACTTGAGGCTGAACTTAAAAGTAAAACACAAATTATAAAATCAAATTTTGATTCTATAAAAGCTCCAATTGAAGTAAATGATTCTTTAAAACTTGTAGCAGAAAATCAAAATTATATTGATTTTGCAAATGCAATACATGGTAATGATAGTATCTCTACTATTGAAAACGAAAAAATAAAAGTTTATGTTTTAAATAAAGGTGGTCAAATAATAAAAGTTGAATTAAAAGAGTACACTAGATCAGGAGAACAAACACCTTTAGTTTTATTTGAAAAAGATAGTACTGAATTTTCGTTAATACTGAGTGCTTACAATAAAGCCAAAGTATTTAAAACATCTGAATTTTATTTTAAACCAATTAAACTTAATGATAAAAGTTTAACAATGAGGTTACAAACCTCTCAACCCAATAGTTACATTGATTTTATCTATACATTAAACTCTAACGATTATATCGTTAATTCTGGGTTTAATTTAGTGGGCATGCAAACTATTTTAAGTTCAAATGTTGATGACTTACAATTAAATTGGAGAATGCTGTATCCGAGTCAAGAAAAATATATAGTAAAAGAAAGACAAGCAGCAACGGTTTATTTTAAACAACTAGAAAACAAGCCTGATTATATAAACCCAATGAAAGATGAGGTTAAAGAATTAACAGATGCTGACATTAAATGGGTAAGTTTTAAGCAACAATTTTTTAATTCAACTATAATTGCAAACACTAAATTTGAAAGAGGAGGCAGTTTAATTGAAACCTCTAACCGAAATAATACACCAGGTATTGTAAAAGCTGTTAAAACAGAGCTTGGTGTAAAATACAATCATACACCTAATGAAAAATTTGAATATAAATTTTATTTTGGTCCAAATCATTACAATACTTTAAAAGCTTATAACGATGAATTAGAAGGAATTATACCAACTGGCTGGAGTATATTTAGTTATATAAATAAATGGATGGTGATTCCTTTATTTAATGGATTATCTAACTTAAACATGGGTATAGTAATATTAATACTTACAATAATTGTAAAAGTTGTACTATTTCCTATTGGTTATAAAACTTACTTAAGTGGTGCTCGTATGCGTGTGTTAAAACCAGAAATTGACGCATTAAATGCAAAGTTTGACAAAAACGCTGATCCAATGAAAAAGCAACAAGAGCAAATGGCTTTGTATAGAAAAGCTGGTGTTAATCCATTAAGTGGATGTTTACCAATGTTGTTGCAATTTCCAATTTTAATTGCATTATTTGCCTTTATACCTGCAGCTATTGAATTAAGACAAAAAGGATTTTTATGGGCAGATGATTTAAGTACTTATGATAGTATTTGGACCTTTGGAAAAGTACCATTTATTAGCTGGGCTTATGGCGATCATGTGAGTTTATTTGCTGCGTTAATGTTTGTAAGTACTTTAATATATACTTACATGAATAGTAACTTAATGCCTCAGCAAAATAACCAAATGCCTGGCATGAAATTTATGATGTACTTTATGCCTGTTATATTTTTAGCCGTAATGAATGAATATGCCGCTGGCTTAAGTTGGTATTATTTTTTAGCTAATATGATGACATTTTTACAAAACTATGGATTAAAATTTATTGTGAAAGATGAAAAAATTAGAGCTGAAATTGATGCAAATATGAAAAAACCACAAAAAAAAGGTGGATTTGCTGCACGTTTAGAAGAAATGGCAAAACAACGCCAAGCTGATATGAATAAAGCTCGTGGTAAAAAATAATACAATTTATTTTAATATTTCTTTAATAAAAAAATAGTAGTATTAAGTCTAAATTTGTACCTTAACCATTCAGATATAATTAAAATAATTTATTTATATTTTGATAAATAAATAGTTTAAAACAAAATTACAAATGAAAGTATATAATAATATATTAGAAACAATTGGTAATACACCATTAGTTAAATTGAACAAAATTGTGAAAGATTTGCCATGTACAGTTTATGCAAAAATTGAAACTGTAAATCCAGGAAATTCTATTAAAGATAGAATGGCAATTAAAATGATTGAAGATGCTGAGAAAGACGGAAGATTAAAACCAGGCGGAACAATTATCGAAGGTACAAGTGGAAATACAGGTATGGGTTTAGCAATTGGTGCAGTAATTAAAGGCTACAAATGTATATTTACAACAACTGATAAACAATCAAAAGAAAAAGTTGATGCGCTTAGGGCTTTTGGTGCTGATGTAATTGTTTGCCCAACAGATGTTGAGCCTGAAGATCCACGCTCTTATTATTCAGTTTCATCTCGATTAGTAAATGAAATACCAAATGCCTGGAAACCTAATCAATACGATAACCCAAGCAATTCAATTGCACATTATGAACAAACTGGCCCAGAAATTTGGGAACAAACCAATGGCAAAGTAACTCATTTAGTTGTTGGTGTTGGTACAGGAGGAACAATTTGTGGTACTGGTAAATACCTAAAAGAAAAAAATCCAAATGTGAAAATTTTAGGAATAGACACTTATGGTTCTGTTTTTAAAAAATATAAAGAAACCGGAATTTTTGATAAAAACGAAATCTATCCATACATAACCGAAGGAATTGGGGAAGATTTTTTACCACAAAACGTTGATTTTAATATTATTGATCATTTTGAAAAAGTAACAGATAAAGATGCTGCAATTATGACTCGCAGAATTCCAAAAGAAGAAGGAATTTTTGTTGGAAATAGTGCAGGTAGTGCTTTAGCTGGGTTGTTGCAAATGAAACACATGTATAAAAAAGATGATGTTGTAGTTATAATTTTTCACGACCACGGTACGCGTTATTTAGGTAAAATGTTTAATGATGATTGGATGCGCGATCGTAATTTTTTAGAAATTACAAAACCTAAAGCAGTTGATTTAATTGCTAATCATAAAAATCAAAAACTATTAACCATTAATGCTGACGCAAAAGTTGCTGATGCACTAGATTTATTAAGTAAATATAATATTTCGCAAATTCCTGTTACCAAAGGTTTAGATTATGTTGGAAGTTAAAATGATAGTTATTTATTTAATAAACTAATTACAAATAACGAGATAAAAAATCAAACTGTAAGTTCTGTAATGCAACCTGCTTTCCCTGTAGTTGGAGAAAATACAACAATTGAAGAGGTGAGCAAACTTATTACTAAAGATAATAATGCTGTATTAATGCGAGATTTAGGTGGAAATTACCATATCATCACAAAACATGATGTAATACAAGCTGTTGCTAAAATGAATGTAAATTAACTTTATTAAAATAAAAACTAAAATTAATGTAGTTAATAAAAAAATCACTTTAAAAAATGAATGTTTTTTTACGTATAGTTTTTTTATTTATTTTAATATCCATAGTACTTGTAACTGTAAGGTTATCGGTTCTTCAATTAACAATTAAATTTCAAAAAAAAACCTTTCGCCATTCCACTTTAATTCATAATAAAAAAAAGCAAAAAGTTTTTTTAATTCCAACGCAATCACTTTTTGTTGATAATAATGAAATTGAATGGAAAGAAAATAATAAAGAAATAGTGGTAAATGGTAAATACCACGAAGTTATAGAAATTAAAAAAGATAAAAATTTTTATCAGGTATTTGCAATTGAAGATAATGAAGAAAATAAGTTGTTCTATCAGTTTTTTATTTCAGAAAATCTAAATAAAAAATTAGTTAATTGTTTTTTATTAATTTATAGTTTTAATGCAATAGAAAATTGTTTAAACTTTAGTATTAAAAATTGTTTTAAGGAGTTAAACAATTCAATTTATTACTTACTCAAATTCGGAACTGAATTTGAAAATTTATTATTTAAACCACCTGTATTTAAAAGCTAAAAAGAGATTATGTATTAGTATATATAATCGGTTTAAAAGTAATACCAATTGTAATTAAAAAATAGCCCAAAGCTATTTTTTAATATTACAATGGTAATGCCGCAAGCAAAAAAACTTGATTCTGATAATAGGACTAATTATTAAATCAAAGCGGTATAAACTTTAAGTTTACAAAATCTATTAAACTTTTTTATTGCATTAAATATTTAATGAAAAATGTATTATTTGTATTTTTTACAATAGCTATTTGTTTTTTAAAAAGTCAAACAGTAACTGTTGTAGATAAAATTACACGTGAACCTTTAGTGGGTGTAACTATTATTTCTAAAATAAATAAAAATTATACTACTAATTATAAAGGAAAGGCTTCATTAGAGAGTTTAGCCGCTGATGATTCTTTAATATTTATACTTTCAACATATAAACCATTAAAAATTACAATTGACCAATTGGCTATAAACAAGTATGTTGCAGAATTGGAGGAAATAAATATTTCATTATCCGAAATAATTGTTTCAGCAAATAAAATAAAGGAAGAAAAAATTGAAACGCCTAACAGAATTCAGAAGTTAAACATGAAAGAAGTTGCTTTTCAAAATCCACAAACGGCAGCTGATTTAGTTGGAACAGGAGGTTATGCCTTTATTCAAAAAAGTCAGCTTGGTGGTGGATCTCCTATGATAAGAGGTATGGCAACCAATCGTGTTTTACTTGTAGTTGATGGTGTACGGATGAATAACGCAATTTTTAGAGCTGGTAATTTACAACAAATTATTTCTTTAGATGCAAATGCATTAGAAGGTGCTGAGATTTTATTTGGACCTGGTGCTGTAATGTATGGTAGCGATGCAATTGGTGGTGTAATGAATTTTACAACGCTTGAACCTAAATTTACAGACTCCCTTACTCAATTTTTAGTTAATGGAAATGCTTTAATGCGTACATCTACTGCAAATTCAGAAAATACACGTCATCTTAATTTTTCTGTCGGTTTAAAAAAATGGGCATTTGTAACAAGTTATACAAAATCAGATTATGGCGATTTAAGAAGTGGTTCAGTTGGAGGAGATCATTATTTTTATAGAACAAATTATGTTCAAACTATTGATAATAAAGATTACATGGTTTCAAATAAAGATTCTACTTTACAAATTGGTTCAAACTATAATCAGCAAAACTTTATGCAAAAAATAAAATTTAAACTTAATAATTTTGTTGAATTAGATTATGGTTTTCATTATTCTGAAACTTCACCGTATAATAGGTACGATCGTTTATATGTAATGCAAACACAAGGACCATATAAAAATAAATTAAGATGGGCAGAATGGTATTACGGTCCACAAATTTGGAAAATGAATAAACTTGGTATAAACATTGTTAAATCTAATTTGTTTTTTGATAAATTAAAAATAACCAATGCATTACAAAATTTTGAAGAGAGTAGGTTTGACCGCGAATTTATGGTTAGAGAAATTCGTTCTCAAAGAGAAACTGTAAGAGCTTTATCATCAAATATTGATTTTGACAAAAAAATAAATGATAAATTAAATTTAATTTATGGATTAGAATTTGTGCACAATAAAATAGGTTCTTTTGCTACATTAAATAGTGTAATCAACAATTCTTTTGATTCAACAGTTACTAGATACCCTAATGGTTCTACGTTTTTTATGCAAGGGTATTATGCTAGTTTTAAATATAAATTTTCTAAACAATTAATTGTAAATGCAGGCACAAGGCTAAGTGGTTATAAAATTAAAGCAACATTTGATACAATAATATTCCCTTTTCCAATTAAATCAACCATAATGAAAAATAAAACTTTAAATGGGTGTATTGGTTTAGTTTATACTCCTATTGTTTCTTGGCAAACATATTTAAACTTTGCAACTGGTTTTAGAGCTCCTAATATTGATGATATGGGAAAAGTTTTTGAATCTACCCCTGGTTATTTAGTTGTACCAAATACTAATTTAAAACCTGAAAGGTCTTACAATGCCGAAATTGGGATGGTAAAAACATTTAATAATTATTTTAAAATAGATTTATCCGCTTATTATACTAAAATTGTTGATGCCATGGAACGAAAAGATTTTATTTTTAATGGCCAATCAACTATTAGATACCAAGGTAATAAAAGTAATATACAAGCTGTTCAAAATGTAGCAAATGCTTTTGTTTATGGTATTCAAACTGGTTTAGATTTTAATTGGAAAGGGATTGGTTTAAAAATTATATATTCTTGGCAACATGGTAAAGAACAAACTACGGATAGTTTAGTGTATTATCCATTAAGGCATGCAGCACCTGCGTTTGGTAGCTCTCATTTATCGTATCAACATAAAAAAATAAAATTAGATTTTTATTGTGTTTATAATGATAAAATGAATTTTGAAGATTTAGCACTTACAGAAAGAGTTAATACTTCCTATGCTAAGGATTATAGTGTAGATCCAAAAGGTCAAAATTATTCAGCGGCATGGTACACTTTAAATTTTAAAACTGCATTTTTTTTAAATCAATATGTTGTTGTAATGTTTGGTGTTGAAAATATAGCAGATATACTTTATCGTCCGTATTCATCAGGTATAAATGCACCTGGAAGAAATTTTATAATTTCTTTAAAAGCAAAATTTTAAAAAATTAATTTAATTAATAAAATGAAAAATTATTTTATAACTACAAAAATTTGCGTTATATTAATAATTAACGCAAAAAATTTTAATGCTCAAAGTATAGCTTGTGGAGGTTGGCATTCACTTGGAATTTGTAATGATAGTACTGTTAAAGCATTTGGTGAAAATGCTACTGGTCAAATTGGTAATGGTAACACAACCGACCAAAGTATGCCAATTACAGTTGCTGGTTTATCCGGTATTAAAGCTGTTTCAGCAGGTGGTGATCAACTCGAAGCACATTCAATGGCTCTTAAATTTAATGGAACGGTATGGTGTTGGGGGAGTAATTTGTATGGTGCACTTGGTAATGCATCAGCTACAGGTACATTTGTAACTGCTCCTGTACAAGCCTTAATTCTAACTAATGCTACTGCAATTTCTGCAGGCGGTTGGCATTCGTTAGCGCTTAAAAATGATGGAACAGTTTGGTGTTGGGGTTGGAATGCCGATGGGCAAATTGGTGATGGAACCTTAGTTGATAAAACTATTCCAACTCAAGTTTCTAGCTTAACGGGAATTACAAAAATAGCAGCGGGTACTTACCATAATCTCGCCCTTAAAAATGATGGAACTGTTTGGGCCTGGGGCGATAATGTAAATGGACAAATTGGTGATGCCACTTTAGGAACTGACAGAACTACACCTGTTCAAGTTAGTGGTTTAACTAACGTGGTTGGAATTGCTGCTGGAAGATTTTTTTCTATGGCAGTTAAAAGTGATGGTACAGTTTGGACATGGGGACAAAATTTATATGGTCAACTTGGTAATGGTAATACAACTGATTCTAATGTACCCGTTCAGGTTACTGGATTAACAGGTATTACCTCTGCTGTAGCTGCAACAGGCGCTTTTCATTGCCATGCCTTAAAAAATGACGGTACGGTTTGGTCGTGGGGGCGAAATACTTATGGTAATTTAGGAGATAACACTCTAAATAATTCAAATGTACCTGTTCAAATGTTAAGTTTTAATTTTCCTGTTGGCTTAGCGGCAGGAACTAATTTTTCGTTATTTTATAAAGCAGATGGATCAATGTGGGGTACAGGAAGAAATGCTAGTGGACAATTAGGTGATGGTACTACAACTCAACACAATTCAGCATCACAATCAACGGTTATGTGCAGCGTTTTACAACAGCCATCAAGTGTTGGTTTTAATGATTTTAATTTCAATAATTCTGAATTAATAGTTTATCCTAATCCATCAAAAGGGCTAATATATTTCAATTTTAAAAATATAGAATCTACTAAATATGAAATAAGTATTTATAACTGTTTAGGAAAAAGCATTGGAACTTTTGATTATAATAAGATTAATAATGAAAATTTCACAATCAATTTAGAAGATAAACCTTCTGGTTTGTATTTAATTTCAGTAAAATATGAAAACATTGTTAATTCTTTTAAAATATTAAAACAATAATAAATTTAAGTTTATAATGATTTGCATATAAGTATAGGCGGGCTATCGGAGCAGAATAATTCTCTAAATAAAAAAGAATATATTATGTTTTTAAGAAAGCCCGCTTATCTTTAAATTTGATTTTACAACCGATAATATTTCCGTTAAATGTGTTGTTGAAGGTGATTGATAAAGTGTTGTAGTTCTATTTGATATCTTACTTTATTTTTTCAGCAAACGCAATGATATGTCCATCTGGGTCTGAAAAGTAACATACCTTGTCTCCCCAATCTCTGTCAATTATAGGGCTTATTAATTTTGCCCCACTTTTAATTGCATTATCAAATTCAAGTTGAATATTATCAACATACAAATACAATTCACATCTCGGAATTCCATTTCCACTTTCTGGTTGCGGTGTTTTGTCTGCTAATATTTTTGCTATGCCTTTGTTAGGCATTAAACCAATTTTGCAATTATGAAACAAGTTAAATTCAGTCATTCCAGGTACATTTAAATCTGCTTTTATTCGAAAAATATTTTGATAAAACTTACAACTAGTTTCTTGGTCGCTTACGTAAAGGATTGTTTCAATAAATTTGATATGGTTTATCATTGTTGGTGTTTTGATATTATTGTAATCGGTTAGTTTTATTTCTTAATACAAAATCAACTTTTTTGTGATTTAAAATAATAATAACTTAATAATATAGAATTAAATATGGCATAAAAACAAACTCCAGCTAATGTTTCAAGTGTATCTTCAAATAAAAAAGAAGAAAATAAAATTATAAAAAACAAAACATAAGTTGATTTAATTTGTTTTTTTAAAGCAAAAAGGGGGTAAAATAACGAATAAATAAAGAAAATTAAGCCAATAATGCCTAAACCAACGGTTATAGTTAAAAATTGTTGATGTGGTCTTAATTTCCATTCATCGTTTAATAATGTATTGGTATTATTATAGGTTTCTTTAATTTTATCAGTTACATCACCAATTCCCACTCCAATTATACAATTATGTTTTATAAGTTGAATAGCTGCACGCCAGTATTGTAATCTTAAACTAAAAGAGTGCCCATTTATATTAGCTCCATTTTTAAATTCAGTTATATCCCAAATTAATTCATAAAATCTTTTTTCAATAAAATTCCAGTTTTTAAAATTTACATTAGTTATTTTATTTTGAATGTTTTTAATATCACTACTTGTTAAATTGTTTAAGGATTCTGCTTCACTTGTTAAGCCTTTACTGGCCATATATCTACATAAAACATAAAAGGTAGATAAATTGTGTTTAAGGTTAATATTAAATGTATCGTTATTAAATTTTTTATTCCAATAGTATTGTAATTCATTTTGATTAATATTCATATTTACAATATATCCATTCTCAACTTGATGTGTACTATCATGGTAAAAAATATTTCCTAATTTAGTTTTATCTAATCTATAGTTTATCGCAACGTTTTTAATAGTAAAATAATTTTTTTTAAATCGAATAAAATAATTAATTGAAAAAATAATACTAATCATTAAAAAAATTATTCCAGTTACAAGTTTAATTTTAGAGATGTTTTTTTTAAATAAACTAATCATAAAACTAAACAAAATAATTATAAAAAAACCAATACCTGCGCTTAATCCTAAACCTACAAATGAGATTATAAAATAAATAATTAATAAATAGTAAATTAGTTTGTAAATAGTTTGATTGGATTTATTTTTTAAATACCAACAAAACACAATTGCCAAATTTATAAACATTCCAAGCCTAATATGACTCATAAACCTTGAAACATCTCTTACGTTATTTATACTGTTTAATACATAACTATAAATATAACACCAAATTGTATTTGTAAATGTACCAGCAATAAAACAGATAATAGAAATATAAAGTTCTTTTTCTGTTAAAACCTTAGTGCTAAAGTACACAATAGGCAAGGTTAACATTGGTAACTTAATTTTTAAATCGTTTAACGCAAAATTCAAATTTTGTGAATAAAGTATAGAAATTATATGTAATAAATAAATACTAATTATTGCCCAAAATACTTTATTTGATTTTAAAAGTTTCCATTTTTCTTTAAAGCCACCTTCTATTAACCAGTTAGCCATTAAAATAATTTCTGGTATGCTTGCCGTAACTGTACCTACCATTAAACCAAACATTAGGCTAAAAGTGCCAAATAAAAAAATATATCTATGTATAGTGGGCGAAAACAAATTAGTTAAATAACGTAATATTTTATTAAAAAGTATTTAAAAAGTTACTATTTTAAACTAGGCTAATTTACTAATAATTGTAGTATTGTTTTTTGATGAAATTAGCCATAAACCTAAAAATGTTAATGCTCCATTTATCAATATTAATTCTTGCCCAATTACATAATGATTAAATAATGAGTTACTAAAGTTGGTTAAGTGAAGTTGTAGGTGTAATTTATTTTCATACCAGGTTGGGTTGCTTAATAAATCAATTAATGTTGATAATAAAGGCGCAATTATACAAACTAACCAAACCAATTTATTATTGATGTTTCGTTTTGTTAATATCCCAAACGAAAATAGCCCTAAAAGCGGACCATAAGTAATACTCGCAAATTTTAAAATAAAATCTATAATTAACTTATCATTAATTGCTTTAAAAATTAAAACCATTATAAAGAAAATAAATGCAAATGTAAAATGCACTTTTAGTCTTTTTTTCTTTTTTTCTGAATCTGAAATATGTTGTTTGTTAAATTTTAAAATATCAATACAAAAACAAGAAGTAATTGAGGTTATAGCTCCATCAACACTTGGAAACAACGCTGAAATTAATGCAATTATAAAAATGATACCAACAACGCCACTAAAAGTTTTATTTAATGCTATTGTAGGAAATAAATCATCTGGCGCTACTTTTATTTGATTTTGTTCTGCATACAAATACAATAGCCCACCTAAAAATAAAAATAAAAAATTAACTAAAACTAATACAACTGAAAAGGTTAACATGTTTTTTTGTGAATCTTTTATTGTTTTAACTGAAATGTTTTTTTGCATCATTTCCTGATCTAACCCTGTCATAGATATTGCAATAAAAGCACCGCCTATAATGTGTTTTAAATAAAATGAACCCGCTTTATAATCTGTATTAAAAATATTTGAATACCCTTTTTCATTTAATAAAGATAAGGCATTACCAAAATCTAAATTCATATTATTTAAAATTACAATTATACATACAATTAAACCCAGTAACATACCTGTTGTTTGTAATGTATCGGTATATATAATTGTTTTTACACCTCCTTCAAAAGTATAAAGTAAGATTAAAATTAAAATTACTAAACTGGTTATAAAAAATGGAATACCTAAATCATCAAAAATAAAAGTTTGTAAAACGCTTACAACTAAATATAACCTTGCTGTTGCACCCACTAATCTTGAAACGATAAAGAAAAACGCACCTATATTATGTGCTTGAGATCCAAATCGTTCTTCTAAATAAGTATAAATTGAGGTTAAATTAAGTTTATAATATAAAGGTAAAAGTACTAAAGCAATTACAGTATAGCCTATTAAATACCCAATAACTATTTGAAAATAATAAAAATTACTGCTACCAACACCACCAGGCACACTCACAAAAGTAACGCCACTTAAACTTGTTCCAATCATACCAAATGCTACAAGCATCCAATTGCTATTTTTATTACCAATAAAAAAATCATGATTGGTTGATCCTCTTCCTGTAAACCAAGCTACTAAAAGTAATAGTGCAATATAGCCTATTACAAACGAAAATAATACAATTGAACTCATTACTACAAATATTTAGTTATTAATAGAAGTTTGAATGTTAAAATTAAATAGTTCTAAACAGTTTATTAGTGAATAAGTTTGCTATTTTTTTAAATATTAATCAATTAACTTTATTGTTTTGGAATTAAGTAATAAAATAATTGAACAAGCTGTAGAAGCCGTTAGTAAATTACCTGGTGTTGGTAAAAAAACCGCTTTACGCTATGTGTTGCACTTAGTTAAAAGCGATTCGTCTTCTGTTTATCAACTATCTTCAGCAATAACTCAACTTAAAACTGAATTAAAGTTTTGTAGTAATTGCCATAATATTACTGAATCACTTTTATGTAATATCTGTAGTAATGTAACTCGAGATAAAAGTATTATTTGTATTGTACAAGATTATAGAGATGTTTTAGCTATCGAAAACACAGGTTTATATAAAGGTTTGTATCACGTTTTAGGGGGGGTAATTTCTCCAATAGAAGGTATTGGCCCTGGTCAATTAAATATCGAAAATTTATTAAATCGTGTTGCAACTCATCAAGTTAAAGAAATTATTTTAGCTTTAAATACAACTATGGAGGGTGAAACAACTTCTTTTTTTATATTTAAAAAACTAGCTCCTTTTAGTATAAATATAAGTGTTATTGCTCGTGGAATAGCGGTAGGTGATGAGTTAGAATATACTGACGAAGTTACTCTGGGTAGATCAATTACTAATCGTGTTCCTTTTGATAGTGTATTAAAAAAGTAATTTTTGTTAACTTTTATGAGTTCTTTAACTGATATTTCTAAATTAAACCCAAAACAATTTATTATAATAAAAGGC
>CAZAPH010000065.1:12324-16712 GCA_964487105.1 uncultured Akkermansia sp. | reverse complement strand
TATTTTCGTTGCTTGTTGGTGGTTTATCACTTGATGAAATTCAGGTAAGTAAACATTCAGGTTTGGTTGAAGGATTTTTAGCTTACAGTAATGCTCCAAAATTATTTGGTACTCGTATAATTTTTGATTTACCCGCATTATTTATTAATTTAATTATAACTGTATTGGTGTACCGTGGTATAAAAGAAAGTAGAAATGCTAGCAATATAATGGTTTTAATAAAAATTATTGTTGTATTACTTGTAATATTTGTAGGGGCTTTTTACATTAACACCTCTAATTGGAATCCTTTTTAACCCAACGGAATTGGAGGCTTATTAAAAGGAATAAGCGCTGTTTTTTTTGCATATATTGGGTTTGATGCCATAAGTACAACTGCCGAAGAATGTAAAAATCCTCAAAAGTATTTGCCAAGACTTATTTTATATTCAATAATAATTAGTACTATATTATATGTAGCAATAGCTTTAGTTATAACAGGAATGGTAAAATATAATGAACTTGCAGTTGGAGATCCATTAGCCTATGTTTTTGAACAAATTAAAGATTTAAATTGGTTAAGTGGAGTTATTGCCGTAAGTGCAGTTGTTGCAATGGCAAGTGTTATGTTAGTGTTTCAATTAGGGCAACCTCGTATTTGGATGAGTATGAGTAGAGACGGATTATTACCTCCAGCTTTTTCTAAAATTCATCCCAAATACAAAACACCTTCGTTTTCAACTATTTTTACTGGTATATTAGTTGCTGTTCCTATATTTTTTGTCGATATAAATATGGTTACAGATATTTGTTCTGCAGGAACATTATTTGCTTTTTGTTTAGTTTGTGGTGGGGTTTTAAAATTAAGAATGGACCCCAATGCACCTCCTTCTAAATTTAAAACACCTTATATTAATTCTCAATTTATAATACCAAGTTTATTTATTTTGTTTTTAGTTTTAGCATCTACAAAATTTTATGATACTACAATTTATTATTTGAAATGGGAATCTTTAAATGCTTTTTTCATGAAATTACCTATGTATACATTTATATTAGGCTTTGCAATAATATCTTATTTATCCTATAAACATAAATTTTCATTAATTCCTGTATTAGGTTTACTTTGCTGTTTTTATATGTTATCGCAATTAGGGTATAAAAATTGGTTATACTTTACTGTTTGGTTAGTAATTGGGTTAATTATTTATTTTTTATACGGATATCGTAATAGTAAATTAGCAAAAAAATTAATAAATTAATTATGACAGTTTTAATTACTGGCGCAACTTCTGGTATTGGTTTAGCATGCGCAAAAATATTTGCAAAAAACAATTATAATATTGTTATAACTGGGCGCAGGTTAGATAGGTTAAATTTAATTAAAGCTCAATTAGAAAATGATTTTGGTATTTCTGTTATAAGTTTAAATTTCGATATTCAAAATCAATCCGAAGTCGTAAAAGAAATAAAAAAAATAAAAGATAATAGAATAAACATTAATGTATTAATTAATAATGCCGGATTAGCTGCCGGATTAAGTACAAATCAAAATGGAGAGTTAAATCATTGGGAAAGTATGATTAATACTAATATTAAAGGCTTACTTTATATTACTAAAGAAATTAGTAACTGGATGATTGAACAAAAAACCATTGGACATATAATTAATATTGGCTCTATAGCTGGTAAAGAAGTATATCCAAACGGTAATGTTTATTGCGCTACAAAACATGCTGTTGATGCTTTAAATAAAGCCATGCGAATTGATTTGTTACCACACAACATTAAAGTTAGCTCTGTAAATCCTGGTATGGTTGAAACCGAATTTAGTATTGTAAGATTTGATGGTGATACTGATCGTGCTAAAAAAGTGTATGAAGGGTTAACACCACTAAAACCAGAAGATATTGCAGAAACAGTGTATTGGATTGCTAATAGACCAGCACATGTAAATATTAATGATGTTGTAATAATGCCAACCGCACAAGCTAACTCAACTATTAATATTCGTAAAGCCTAATTTGAAGTTCAAGTTAAAATACATTATTTTTTTGTTTTTGTTTGGCGTAACATTTCCAACTTATTCTTTCCCATTAAAACGTAAACAAAAAAATATTGTTAATAGATTTGGTTTAGGTGCATTTTATGGTTTTTATAAATTAAATACTAATCATGCAATTAACCCTTCTCCCAGAGCCGCAGTGTTGTTTAATTATAAAACTGAATTTTATTTAGATTTTAAAAAGCAAACTTCATTTATTTTAGGTTTAGAATATTTTTATCACGGTTTAAGTTTTAATAGTTATTATTTTGAACCAGATTCAATTAAACTTTATGATAAATCTTTTTCGTACAGGTATAGTTTATCTATGCACGAAGTTAGCCTACCATTAATGTTTAAATATTCTTTTTTATCTGATAAAGATGCATTATTTAGTCCTTATTTTAGTTTTGGCTATAATCTTAGGTATTTGTTATTGGCTAACAATTTAGTTACTTTAAATGGAAATACTTTAATTAAAGAAAACATAAAATTAAGTTTTAAAAACCCTTTATTTATTAATTCATTAAATAGTGGTTTACAATTTTGTTTAGGTTTTCAAAAAAATAATCACGAAACTTCAAATTCGGGTTTTTTTGTAGAGTTAATGTGCCGAACTAATTTTTCTCCTTATAGTTTTCAAACTAATTATAGCGCAAGTTCTTTATATTTCAATAATGTTCATGTAGGCTTAATGTTAGGTTTAAAATTTTAATTTTAATATGTTTATACACATAAATGTGTTTCACCAAAACCTATAAAATAACTAACTTTATATTATCAAAAACTTTTAGTTAGAGTTCAACTGGCTCTGTAAAATAAAAAAGAGAACAAATTTTGTTCTCTTTTTTGGTAGCCCGTACGGGAATCGAACCCGTGTTTCGTCCGTGAAAGGGACGCGTCCTAACCCCTAGACGAACGGGCCATTTGTTAAAATGGAGTGCAAATTTACTACTTTTTTAATAATTTACAAAATTTTAGTTGATTTTATTGAAGTAAAATTAAAAATTTACTTGTAACCCAATACTAGTCTTATTTGTTCAAGTTTTTTATTAGCTATTTCGCTTGCTTTTTTTTCGCCAATTTGTAGCGTTTTTTCAAGTTCAATTTTATTATTCATTAACCTTGTATATTCATTTCGTTCACTTTTGTATTTATCTAATATTAGCTCAAAAATGGCATTTTTAACATGTCCATAGCCCATTCCTCCATTAAGATAATTGTTTTGCATTTGTTGAGTTTGTTCAATATCAGCTAACAATTTATAAATAGCAAATGCATTACAAGTGTTAGGGTTTTTAGGAGACTCTATCGGCGTACTATCAGTTACTATACTGTTTATTATTTTTTTTAATTCTTTTTCAGGTAAAAATATATTAATAAAATTGTTTTGCGATTTACTCATTTTACCTCCGTTTGTACCTGGTATAATCATAACATTTGTATCAATGCTGGCTTGAGGTATTTTTAAAATTTCATTACCTAATTGATGGTTAAATGCTTTAGCTATATCTGCTGTTATTTCAATATGTTGCAACTGGTCTTTTCCAACCGGTACAATTTCTGCATCATATAATAATATGTCTGCGGCCATTAAAACAGGGTAAGTAAATAATCCTGCATTTACATCACTTAACCTGTTACTTTTATCTTTAAATGAATGCGCATTGGCTAACATTGGATAAGGCGTAAAACAGTTTAAATACCAAGTTAGTTCAGTAACTTGTGGCACTCTACTTTGTCTATAAAAAATGGTTTTATTTATATCTAATCCAAATGCAAGCCACGTAGCGGCAACAGCCATTGTACTTTCAGTAATTTGTTGTGCATTTTTTACTGAGGTTAAACTATGCAAATCTGCAATAAAAAATAGACTTTCAACATTGCTAAGTTTACTTTTTTGTATTGCAGGAATAATAGCACCTAAAATATTACCTAAATGAGGAATGTTTGTACTTTGTATGCCTGTTAAAATTCTATTCATTAGTTCATTTTTATGGTTTGTGATCTGTCTGGGCCTACAGAAACTATTGTAATTGGAGTGGATGTAGCTTTTTCAATAAAATTTATGTATTCGTTTAACGCTTGGGGTAGTTTATCTTTATGATCTATTTTTGTTAAATCACAATTCCACCCTTTTAATGTAGTTGTTATTGGTTTTAAATAATGGGGGTCAATATTATATGGTAAATAATCAATAACTTGTCCGTTATAGTTATAATGTGTACATATTTCAATCTCTGCAAAATCACTTAAAACATCTGCTTTCATCATCATAAGTTCTGTAACTCCATTAATCATAATGGCATATTTAAGTGCAGGTATATCTAACCAACCAGTTCTGCGCGATCGACCAGTTGTACTT
>CAZAPH010000065.1:0-12314 GCA_964487105.1 uncultured Akkermansia sp. | reverse complement strand
GTACTTCCAAATTCTCTACCAATTTGGCGTATTTTTTCACCAACTTCATAATCTAATTCTGTAGGAAAAGGGCCTCCGCCAACACGCGTGCAATAAGCTTTAAAAATACCAATTACATTTCCAATTCTATTAGGGGCAATTCCTAATCCATTACAGGCACCTGCACAAATTGTATTACTACTTGTTACAAATGGGTATGATCCAAAATCAACATCTAATAAACTGCCCTGAGCGCCTTCTGCTAATACTTTTTTACCTGTTAACAATGCATTATTAATATAATGCTCCGTATCTACAAATTGCAATTGTTTAAGAGTTTCAATGGCTTCAAACCAAGTTGGTTCTAAATCAGTTAAATTATATTCATAATTATAAAATGAAAGTAATTGTTTGTGTTTTTCAACAAGTGTTTTATATTTTTCTAAAAACTCGTTAGTTTCAATATCTCCAATACGTAAACCATTTCTTCCAGTTTTATCCATATAGGTTGGGCCAATCCCTTTTAGTGTTGAACCTATTTTGTTTTTACCTTTAGCGGCTTCGCTAGCAGCATCAATTAACCTGTGTGTAGGTAAAATTAAATGCGCACGTTTACTAATTAATAATTTGGTGGTTACATCAACACCTAAAGCTTTTAATGCATCTATTTCTTTTTTAAAAATAACGGGGTCAATTACAACACCGTTTCCCACAACGTTTATTGCTGTTGGATGAAAAATACCACTTGGTATTGTATGTAAAACGTGTTTAATTCCATTAAACTCAAGTGTATGGCCCGCATTTGGTCCACCCTGAAAACGAGCTATAATATCATAACTTGGTGTTAAAACATCTACAATTTTGCCTTTTCCTTCATCGCCCCATTGTAAACCTAAAAGTACATCTGCTTTGTTCATTTTTAGTAAAATTTAAGGTCATAAAGTTATCATAAATTAAAGTGAAATAAAGTTATGTTATTAACTATTTATACAAAATAGTTATGTTTTTCTATCTTTTTAAGGCTTAAACAAAATATAATTGGCTTATATTCGTTAATTGTTTTTAACAACCGGTTTGAGTAGTTTATCTAATAAACATTTTTTTAAATTATTACTTTTTAGTTTTAGTTTTTTGTGTAATAATCTTTTTTTTGCACAAACAACTTATGTTAATGGGGTGGTTAAAGGTTTAGATGGCGAACCTTTACCCAATATTTTAGTTTTTGAAAAAAATAACGAAAAAAATTATACAGAAACTGATTCTTTAGGAGAGTATAAACTAAATATCCCAATAAATAGCACAATAACTTTAGTTTTTTATAGTGTAAATTTTGATAAATACAATAAACAAGTAATAACAACACAAAAACCATTATACCTTAGCCCTGTATTAAACTTTAAAAATCAATTAGTAGAGGTTGAAGTACAGGATTTAAGCTCTAGAGGAAGTAGTAGTACTTATTTAGAACCTAAAAATTTTAACCAACTACCTACAATAACCGGGAATATTGAAGATTTAATAAAAACACAAGTAGGCGTTAGTTCTAATAACGAATTAAGTAGTGGTTATTCGGTTAGAGGAGGAAATTTTGATGAAAATTTAGTTTACGTAAATGATATTGAAGTGTACCGTCCGTTTTTAATTAGAAGCGGGCAGCAAGAAGGATTAAGTTTTGCGAATCCTAGTATGGTTCAAAAAATAAATTTTAGTAGCGGTGGGTTTGAAGCAAAATATGGTGATAAATTAAGTAGTGTTTTAGATATAACTTATAAGCGCCCTTTAAAATATGGTGGCTCAGCAAGTGCTAGTTTTTTAGGTGGAAATATACAATTAGAAGGTATTACAAAAAACCGTTTAGTTGCATGGACAATAGGAGCAAGGTATAGAACCTTATCTTATATTTTAAAAACGTTTGATACAAAGGGAGAATACCGACCAAATGCAGGCGACATTCAAAGTTTTTTTACATTTAAAGTAAATCCTAAATGGAGTGTAGAGTGGTTAACTAATGTTTCTACCAATAGGTATTTAGTTATACCAGCAAGCAGACAAACTAATTTTGGTACAGCAAAACAAGCATTACGATTTACAGTTTATTTTGATGGACAAGAATTAATGAGTTACCTAACTGGTATGACAGGCGCCTCAGCAATTTATAAACCAACAACAAAAACTCGACTTAAATTTATTTCATCTGCATATCACGCAAAAGAACAAGAAATATTTACCGTACAAGGGCAATATTATATTGATGAGTTAGAAGCCGATTTTGGAAAACCAACTTTTGGGCAAGTTTCATTTAATCGAGGTGTTGGTACTTTTATTAATAACGGACGAAATTATTTAACTTCAACTATTATAAATTTTGAACACAAAGGTAAACATCAAATCAATCAAAAAAGTGAATTGTTATGGGGCGCTCGGGCTCAACAAGAAATTATTGATGATAAATTGAGCGAATGGAAAACAGTTGACTCAGCGGGCTTTATCTTGCCTTATAGTCCAAATGCAATAACTTTAGAGGATGTTTTTAAAACTAAAACAACTTTAACAAGCCAACGTTTTCAAGGATATGTACAATAAAATTTACAAAAACAATTAGCCGATAGTTCTGAAATTATTTTAACAGCCGGAGTACGCTCTAATTATTGGACACTTAACAATCAACTTGTAACCTCTCCTCGTATTACATTTGCAATTAAACCAAATTGGAAAAGAGACTGGCTTTTTAAATTAAGTAGTGGCTTGTATTACCAACCTCCGTTTTACCGCGAGTTAAGAAACATTAATGGTGTTGTAAATACAAACGTAAAAGCACAACAAAGTTTACATGTAGTTTTAAGTAGTGATTATAATTTTAAAATGTGGAACAGAGGTTTTAAATTAATAATGGCAAGTTATTATAAATACCTTACGCAATTAATTCCATACGAAATTGATAATGTTAGAATTAGATATTTTGCTAATAATAACGCCAAAGGTTACGTTGTTGGTAGCGATTTTAGAATTAATGGAGAATTTGTACCTGGTGTAGAAAGTTGGGCTAGTTTAGGTATTTTAAGAACTTATGAAAAAAGTCCTGACAATATACATTACAACTATTATAATAAAGATGGCGAAGAAATAATTAAAGGCTTTACGTTTGATCAAATAAAAACCGATAGTGTAAAAATAGATCCAGGGTTTATCCCTCGACCTACAGATCAATTAGTAACTTTTGGTTTATTTTTTCAAGATTATTTTCCCAAATGGCCTCAGTTTAAGTTTAATTTAAATTTACAATTTGGAAGTGGTTTACCATTTGGACCACCTACACATAAACGTTGGGAACAAGTAAGACGAATGCCTCCGTACAGAAGAGTAGATGCAGGATTTGCTTACAACATATTAAAACAAAACAGAGAAATAAAACGTAAAAATGTATTTAATAACTTAAAAGATATGTGGTTGTTTTTAGAAGTTTTTAATTTATTACAAATACAAAATACAGTTTCTTACACATGGGTTACCGATGTTACAGGGAATAGATATGCTATACCAAATTATTTAACTAATAGACAAATTAATTTAAAATTGCAGGTGTCATTTTAAAATAAATAATACTTTTGTAAAAAGATAAAATGAAAATTTCTAAAAATAAAGTAGTTACAGTAAATTATTATTTAACTGGCAGTAGAGATAACCAAGGTGATGAATTAATAGAAGAAACAACCGCTGAGCACCCATTTGTGTTTTTATATGGGCATGGAGGTGTTTTACCTGATTTTGAAATGCATTTGGTTGATAAAACTAAAGGAGATAAATTTGATTTTAGAATAGGCGCTACAAAGGCTTATGGTAATTATGAAAAAGATTATGTAACTAAATTAGAAAAATCTATCTTTATTATTGATGGTAAATTTGATAGTAATCGCATTAAAGTTGGCGAAGATATTGAAATGAACGATCAAGATGGTAATAGATTGGTGGGGCATGTTTTAGATATTACAGATGCGCATGTTGAAATGGATTTTAACCACCCTCTTGCCGGCTATGATTTACACTTTATTGGTGAAGTGTTAGATGTTCGCGATGCTTCTACCGAAGAAATTGAACACGGACATGTACATGGACAAGGCGGTCATCATCATTAAGCATACATTCATTACAATTTATTTAAACTAAAGAATAGTTTTAAATTTTTAACTTTATAAAATCTAGTTGTGTTTAATGAAGGGTTTACGTTTTACGTTATTAGTTATTATAAATAGTTGGTATTTTAGTTCTGCGCAAATTAAAAAATTCGAAATTCCAAAAAGTAGCTTATTTTATGAGTTAAATAACGATAGTTTAATTATTTACGAATGTAGAGTTGTAGATGCATTACAAACTTTAACAACCAATGATGGCTTAAAAATTAATACAACCAATCAAAAGTTTACAATAACAACTAAATATTTTATAAAAAACAAAGCTGATAGTTTCGAAATTAAAACTTATACCGCAGCAATTACATCTTTTCCAAATCGTAAATTTTCAGGATTAAAAATTAAAGAAAAAAAATATTGGTCTTTTAAATTAGACACAACATTTATATTAAATGAAAAACAATTAAAATATTTTATTGCTGCCGAAATTAAAGGTAAAGAAGCCAATGAATTTGATTATGCAATTACTAAATACACAACATACCAGTTAATTTATAAACATCGAAAAAAATTTAAACAATTGGTGTATGATGAAAAATTAAATTTAAAAGAATTTATACTTCGTTAAAATAATACCTATTGTAATTATAAAATATTTTGTGGTTTAATTAAACACTACAATTTAGTACCATTTTCCTTCTTCTGCAATATTAAATCCTTTTTGTTTTAATTTAAATTGTTCTGCTTTATCACACAATACAGGGTTTGTGTGGTTAAAATGAATAAAATATATTTTGTTTTTAATTTGAATATTGCAATTTTCAAAGAGTTTTATAGTTTCGGTAATTAATGGATGAGGTACTTCTTCAGGTTTACGATTTTTTAACTCATCAATCGAACTAAATGTAGCATCTATAAAAGCATAATTTACTTTAGAAACCTCTTCAATAATTTTTTTATCCCATTTTTCCCATTTATCAATATCTGGGATAAATAAATATGAATTTTTTAATGTATTTATTTTAAAACCTGCGGTTTCTGAATACTCATCTCTGTGTGGAACTGTAAATGTATTTACAGAAATATTACTTGTTAAAATAACAGGAACAGAACTATCTAAAGTTAAAAGTGATATGTTTTTTAAAGAAACTAATTGACTCCATGGCCCATTATTTTCAATAAAATTTTTTAATTTGGGTAATGTGTAAACTGGTATTTCCTTAGCATTTAGTACTTCCCTACCTAATTGCATTAAGCCTGTATAATGGCCTATATGTGCATGAGTTATAAAAATACTTGATGGTAAATAATTAAACTCACCTTTAGTTAAATTTTTAAAATTTTGAATTTGAATTTTTATATCTGGGGTGGCTTCAAACAACCACCATTGTTTAGTTTGATTATCTACAAGAGCTAAAGAAACTACATTTTTTCTTATCGAATCGTTTTGCCAAGCTGAATTACAGCATTTTTTTTCGCAACCTAGATGAGGATAGCCACCGTCTTGTGCTACACCTAATACAATAATAAATTGACTTTGACTGTATAGTTTAAAGCTTAATAAAAAAACAAAAACAAAACATAATTTTAAATTCATAGTTATTTTAAAATAATGGTTGTATTAACTATTTTTTTTGTTTAGAACTTAGTATTATTAAGCATATACTAAAATCTTAGTTTTAATGTTATAATAACTTTTGCAAAAGTTTATATTTTCTATTTTACTAAAACTATTTTTTAGTTGTTTCTATTTAAACATGTAACGAATCTTTTTTGGCTAAAAGCTGTTCTTCTGTTTCTACAAAATCTTCATCTTTTATACAACAATCAACTGGGCAAACAGCCGCACATTGTGGTTCATCATGAAAACCTTTACACTCAGTACATTTATCGGTAACAATAAAATAAACATCCATACTTTTAGGTATTTGAGGGTCGTTTGCATCAACTTCAATACCACTATTTAATCCTTTATATAATCCTTTAACACCAGTTCCATCGGCAAAACGCCACTCAGCTCCGCCTTCATAAATTGCATTATTAGGGCATTCGGGTTCACAAGCTCCACAATTAATGCATTCATCTGTAATTTTTATTGCCATTTTAAGCTATTCAATTAATTTTGTACAAATATACAAGCAATTTTCATGAATTTAAAGGAAAGAACTAATGCACTAATTAAAGTAGGCGACTTTATTAACAGATTTTTACAAAATTCTCCTAAACCTGAAGAAAATCAGTTACATATTGGGTTAAATCAACTTATAAATACGGCTTATTTACAAAATAATTGGTTTACCGACACTAATATTAAAGAATCCTTAAAAGGTATTGCTATGTTTTTAAATGAAGATGCTTTGCAATTAATTGCAGAAGAAAATTTAAAAAGCAAAAAAGTTTTAATTATGTGTGCCGGCAATATTCCAATGGTTGCTTTTCATGATATTTTATGTGTATTACTTAGTAACCATCAACCAATTATTAAATTATCTAACGATGATAATATTTTAATTCCGTTTATATTAAAATTACTTTGTACTTATGAACCTAATTTTGAACATAAAATTTATTTTGCTTCGGGTATTACCAAAAATTTTGATGCAGTAATTGCAACAGGCAGCAACAATTCAGCCTTATATTTTGAAAAATATTTTAGTAAATACCCTAATATTATTAGAAAAAATCGCACTTCTGTTGCTGTGCTAAACGGAGATGAAAGTAAAATGGATTTGCAAAATTTAGGTAAAGATATTTTTACTTATTTTGGATTAGGGTGCAGAAATGTAACTCAACTTTTGGTCCCATATAACTATGATTTTAAATTATTTTTCGAATCAATTATCGCTTATTCTGATGTTATAAACAATAAAAAATATGCTAATAATTATGATTACTACAAAGCAATTTATTTACTAGAAAATCAAAAATTTTTAGATAATAATTTTTTAATGGTTAAAGAAAACGACTTAATGTTTGCTCCTGTTGGCACTCTTCATTTTAAAAAATACAATTCTCAGTTAGAGCTTGAGGCCTATTTAAAATCTATTCAAAATAATGTACAATGCGTTGTGGGGAATAATTTTATTGCTTTTGGTCAAAGCCAATGCCCAAAAATTACCGATTTTGCGGATAACTTAAATACAATGAAATTTTTATTATCTTTATAGATTAGTAAAATTTTTGTATTTTAGACTTGTAATAAATTGAAAATAAAACTCCTTACATATTTATTATTTATTGTTGGTTTTATCTCAGCTCAAACGCCAACAGCCACAATTGGCGCATTAACTAATACAATTTGTACAGAACGAAATGTTACGTTTACAAGTTCAGTAAATAATGCACCAACCACCTATTCATGGTCTGTAGTTCCGGCTAGTGCGGTAAACTTTAATGGAGCGGTAAATGAACCAAGTTTAACGTTGCAATTTACAAAGCCAGGCACTGCAATAATTACCCTTTTAGTTGCAAACTCAAGTTCTTTTAGTGCAACATCTCAAACACTCATTGCAACAAAATCGGCAAAATCTTCGTTTAACGCAAGCTTAACTACAGCTGGTTTTCCAACAGAGTTAACTTTAACTAATTATAGCAGTAACCAAACAGGCACAGAGTGGTTATTTAATAATTTTTTGCCTGACAATAGCTTAAACACAACTAAAACCTATACAATTGGAGGTGCATACAGCACAACGTTAGTTGCTTTAGGTAATTTTGGTTGTAATGATACAAGTTCATATAACTTTGTGATTGATGATTTTAGTAGTATAGTTTTACCAAATATTTTTACACCAAATGAAGATGGTGCCAATGATGTTTATAAACCTCTATTAAAAGGTATAAAAGAAATTGATGTTGTGATTTATAACCGTTATGGAACATTAATTCACAGCTGGAATAGAGTTGGCGGGAAATGGGATGGTTATACAACAAGTGGGGTTAAATGTAGCGCAGGCACTTATTTTATTATTTTAACCGCTAAAGGCTTTGATGGTAAAAATTATAATATGAAAAATACAATTACTTTAATTGAGTAATAGTATTTAAAATTAGCAAAGTACAATTTCTTTTACGGCATTTACCCATACATCATTATCATTTAAACTGTTTACAAGTGTTATTTGTTGGCCGCCATATTTTTTAAAAATTTCATTGTATTCAGTCTCAATTTCGTAAATAGTTTCTAAACAATCTGCCACAAAAGCCGGACTAAACACTAATATTTTTTTATAACCCTTTTCTGCTAAATCTTGAATTACTTTATCACTATAAGGTTTAAGCCATTTATTATCTAATCTGCTTTGAAATGAAGTAGTGTATTTTCCATCAGAAATATTAAGGGCCTTAACTAGTTGCCTTGTAGTTTCAAAACAATTAGCTCTATAACAATATTGATTGTTTTTAGTTATTACATTGCAACAAGCTTCCATTTTACAAGTGTTTCCTCCGTAATGATGACTTGCTTTTAAAATTTGCCTTTCTGGTAAACCATGGTACGAAAACAAAAAATAATCATAAGCCTCTAAATTGTAATTTTTAGCCACTGCAACTTGAGCTTCAATAAATTTAGGATGATTATAAAATTTAGAAATTATGTTTATTGAAGGAATAACTTCCCATTTTTTAATATGAGTAAATACTTCTTCTATTGCGGAAGCAGTACTTGAGCTTGCATATTGAGGATATAAAGGTAAAATGTGAATTTTTTCGGGACGTTGAGTTTGTAGTTGTTGTAATGCTAATTTAATACTTGGATTTTGGTATCGCATGGCAACATCAACTATATACTTATCCCCAACTAAGTTTTGTAATTTATTTTTTAATGTATTGCTGTGTAATATCAATGGAGAACCTTCTTTAGTCCATATATGTTTGTAAAGTTTTGCAGATTTAAAACTTCTAAAAGGAACAATAATAATATTTACAAGTATAAAACGTAAAATAGGGTGGATATCTATAACGCGCTTATCGTTTAAAAACTGAGTTAAATATCTGCCAACCATACTTGTTGTTGGTGCATTTGGCGTACCAACATTTATTAAAAGTATAGCTTGTTTACGCATTTATAATAAAATACTAATTCTGCTTTTAAATTAATTTTCTTTTTTAGGTTGTTCGGTTGATATGGATTGCATATCATTATCTGTTAATGTAGAGCTGTTTTTTGAAACAAATTTTTTCTGAAAAATTATAATTAAAATTACACCTAATGAAATTGAAACATCGGCAATGTTAAAAATAGGTCTGAAGAAAATAAAATCTTCACCTCCCCAAATTGGTAACCATTTTGGAAAATGCCCTTCAATAATAGGGAAATAATACATATCATCTACACAACCGTGTAACGTTGAGGTATAACCACTACTTGTAAAATTAGCAATACCTTCGTATGGCATATAATCTTGAATGTTGGGATCAAAAACTGTTCCTTTATCAAAAATTAATCCGTAAAAAATACTATCTAAAATATTTCCCATTGCGCCAGCTAAAATTAATGAAACACAAAAAATAAAACCTTTATGTTCACCTTTTTTAATCATATATCTGATATATAAAATGCCTCCAAAACAAGCTAAAACTCTTAATATGCTTAATGATAATTTCCCGAAGGTACCTCCAAATTCTAATCCCCAAGCCATACCTGGGTTTTCAGTAAAATGTAAAACACACCAATCACCAATTCTACCAACTTCGCCTAAAGGGTAATTTAATTTAATGAATATTTTAATAAACTGATCAATAAATAATACAGTTAAAATGGTAAGTAATGGTATTTTTATTTTTTGAAACATGATTATATGAAAAAGTCTATCTTTTAGTTTTGCAAAGATAGACTTTAAATAGAATTGTAGTTGTAAATTAATTGTTTTGATTTAGTTTAGCATCAATTCCTAACGTTGCGTGAGGAACTGAACGTAAACGTTCTTTAGGTATTAATTTACCTGTTACTCTGCAAATGCCATAGGATTTATTTTCGATACGAACTAAAGCATTTTTTAAGTTAATAATATATTTTTCTTGACGTTGTGCCAATTGAGCAGTTTCTTCTTTACTCATTACATCACTTCCGTCTTCTAATAATTTAAAAGTAGGCGAAGTATCATCTGTACCATGGTCATCTTCATTACTTAAAGTTTGTTTAAGTAAATCGTAATCTGCTTGTGCTTCTTTTAATTTAGCTAAAATTAATTCTTTAAACTCTTGTAATTCTTTATCTGTATAACGAGTTCTATTGTCTTTTGTATTAATAAAAGGTTTTGGCGCAACTATATTACTCTTTTTAATTAAAGGTTTATTAATATCAATTTGTAATGGTCGATTTCTAATATAAGCCTCCATGCTACCTCCTGAAGAATTACCTTCATTTTTCTTTCTTCTACCACGGCCTCTCTTTTCAGGAACTTCATCGTCATCTTCATCTAAATCAGGGCCACTTCCTTCTAAATCCATCATACCACCTTCTAACTCACCACCTTCTAATTCAACATCTCCATCATCTTCATCATTTTTTTCATAATCATCTTTTACGTCAACATCTTCGTCATCTTCTTCTTCCTCTTCAATATCTTCAAAATCTTCGTCATCATCTGATGAAGATTTTCCTTTTTTTCCTTTTTTTACTTTAGCTGATTTTTTGTCTTTACCTTTTTTGGCAATAGCATCAATAGGTTTACCAGCTTTTTTAACTTCAGCTTTTACTGGTTTTGTTTTTTCTTTTTTAACTGGTTTTTGCGTAACTTTTTTTGCAACTGGTTTCGCCACAACTTTTTTAGGTGCAGGTTTAAGTGCCTTTTTAGCAGGTTTAACTACTTTTTTAGGAGCAGGTTTACTAGCTTTTTTTGCTAAAGGTTTTTTACTGCTTGGTTTAGCCTTTGGAGCAACTTTTTTAACCGGTTTTTTATCTTTCTTCGCCATATTCTATCAATTTAATTTATCAATTGTGATTAAAGTTTTAATTAATTCATCTATTTCTAAAACACTTGCTTTTGTAGAATCTAAATTAGTTACTAATTGTAAATCTTCAATAAGGGTTTCATTACAAATATAACTTAAATTTGTTTGTATTGCATTGTCTAAATGCACATTTTGTTGAATTTTTACAAATATTTTATCAGTTACCTCAAAGCCATTGTCTTTTCGGTAATTTTGAATTCTATTTACAATTTCTCTTGCTAAACCTTCATTTTTTAATTCTTCTGAAATAGAAATATCTAAAGCAACAGTTAAAACCCCACTGTTCGCAACTTTCCAGCCTGGTATATCTACTGGAATTATTTCAACATCTTCTGTTTCTAAAACGATTTTAGTATTATCTAAATTAATTGTGTAGCTCCCGTTTTTTTCAATTTCATTTATAACTGCTTTTGTATTTTCTTGAACAAAATTTTGCACAACTTTCATTTGCTGGCCGCATTTTTTACCTAGTGTTTTAAAGTTAAGTTTTAAATTTTTCACTATTTGCACTTCAGCTTCAGTAACAAATTCTAACTGTTTTACATTTACTTCACTTAAAATTAACTCTTTTACAGCTTCTATATTTTGTTTTATTTCGTTACTTAATATTGGAATTTGAATGCGTAATAAGGGCTGCCTTACTTTTATGTTTTCTTTTTTTAGGATTGAAAGAATCATTGAAGAAATTTTATGAGCAGAATACATTTGTAATTCTAATTTTTCTTTTATTAAATTAGTGTTACAACTAATTAAATTAGTTAAGTGTATTGAATTTGGATTATTATTAGAATTTTTATTTTGAGCGGTGTTTAAATTAACATACATCCATTCTGTAAAAAATGGAGCAATAGGACTCATTAATTGCGAAACCACTAATAAACATTCATAAAGTGTTTCGTAAGCTGCTTTTTTATCATCTGTTAAATTTCCTTTCCAAAATCGCCTTCTACTTAACCTTACGTACCAATTGCTTAAATGTTGATCTACATAATCTTCAATTAATCTTGCAGCTCTGTGTGGTTCAAATGTTTCGTAACATTCAGTAACTTCTTTAACAAGCGTATGTAGTTTAGATAGTATCCAACGATCTAGCTCCTCTCTATTATTAACTGGCACACAATTGTCTAAATTTATTATAAACCCATCAACATTAGCATAAATAGCGAAAAAATTATAGGTATTATATAGTGTTCCAAATAATTTACGTTGAACTTCAGTTATTCCTTCACTATCAAATTTTAAATTGTCCCATGG
>CAZAPH010000064.1:0-17037 GCA_964487105.1 uncultured Akkermansia sp. | reverse complement strand
ATTTCAACATTAGGTTCGGTTGCTAACCAGTCAGACCCCCTTAACAACATAGCAAATACAGCTTCGGAGGTTGCGCGTGTGGTACCCCAATTTTGTGTTTGTTTACTTTTAATTAACCAAGTTTTTAAATCGTCAACGGCTTTTAAATCGTTGCTTACTTCATCAAAAGCTTCAATCATTAAAGCTTGCATTTCAATTGGGGCTTGGTACCAATAGTATCCTCCATAATTTTCTTTCCAATACATTCCCATTTCGTTATTTACCAAGGCATGTTCTTTTAATGATTTCATAATATCTGTAGCAGTTTTAACATCGCCAAATCTATTTAAACTAAGGGCAAGCATCCCTTGCATGTATTTAGAATTTTGTGTCCAATATTTTTGAGCTTGTTTTTTAAAATACTCCACAGCTTCATTACAACTTTTAGGAATCGCTAATTGATCTTTTGAAAAATAACTGCGCATATATAAATATTGTATGTGCATATAACTTAAATGATTTTCGTTTAAATAATTTTTGTTGTATTTTTTTATTCTTTCAAAATCTTGTTTAAGTTTTCTGTCGCAAAAACTAACGGCATTATAAGCCATATTTTTTATAGTGTAATTTTTTTCGAAACTTATAACGTTAAGTTTATTAAGGTGCGAAAAACCAGTGGCAATGTATTGTGTGATATACCAATCTTCAGGACAGTTTTTAAACCAAGGCCAACCACCATTTGAAGTTTGTGCTTGTTGTAACTTTAGTAAAGCTGCATTTAACTCGTTGCTCATTTTATTTAAATCAAATAAAAGGGCAACTCTTTTTTTGTTCTCACTTTCGTTTTTACTTTCTAAAACCCAAGGCGTTTCTTGTAATAAAACAGCTTTTAACTCTTCGTTTTTTTGTAAGTTAGAATAAAAAGATTCTGGACTAGAGGTTTTCCAACTTTCAAACACTTGTTTAATTTTTGGTTTTGAGTTTGCAATGTGCGAAGCCAATGCGTTAGCATAATATCTTGCAAAAGTTTGTTCGCTGCACTCGTAAGGATACTCCATTAAATAAGGTAATGATTGTACAGCGTACCAAGCAGGATTAGCAGTAAACTCTAAAGTATAAGCATGGTTTTTTAAGGTGTTTGAGTTATTGTTTTGATTTATAAATTTAGTAAAACTAAACTCTTTGCTTTGTTTACCTCTAATTGGCAAACACATACTTTCGGTAACCAACATGCGATTAGTAAGTACTGGCACAACCATTTCTTCGCCATCGCTAAAATTACCAGCCTTTGCTACAATTTTATATTTAATTGCAGCATAATTTTGAGGTATAATTATTGTCCAATTAACAACTGTGCTTTGTTGCGGCTCAACTGTAAACGATTGAGTAATTTGTTTATTTATAATTTTTGAGGTAATATCAGTTTCTGTAATAGCATCATAAAATTTAAGTTCGGCAATGCCATTTAATAAATTTTTATTTAGGTTAGCTATTTTACTACTAAAATTTAAAGTATCAAACTCTCTAAAAAAACGAGGAGCATTTGGTTGAACCATTAATTCTTTTTGCGTAATCACTTCTTTTATTGATTGGCCAATACTTAAATCTTTAGTATGTGCCAATGTCATAAATTTCCATTTTGTAAGGCTTTCAGTAATTGTGAATTTTATAATAATTTCGCCTTTTTCGTTAGTTTGAAGTTGAGGGTAAAAAAAAGCAGTTTCATTAAAATTTTTACGAGGTACAATTTCATTTAAAGACTTTGAAGAAGTATTTGTTTCGGCTAACCCATTTAAAGAACCTTTATCATCGCCATCTGTATTAGAGGTAACCGTACCATTTTTGTTTTCTGCTCTAGCTACTGAAGCGCCTGTACTTGCTTCTTGAGCGGGTGCAGCAGCTAATTTTTTTGTAGTTACTGGTTTATCTTCTTTTTTAGATTTTTCTAAGCCTGCTTCTTCATCAGCGTAATCCTCTTTTGCGGCATATACATTCATATTATCTTTATATAAGTAATCATATCTATTATTATAATAATATAAACCAAAACTATTTAAAGCATCATATTCTATGTCATCAACATTTACGTAACTATCAGATAGTTCGTCGTAAACTGTTGCATGGGTTAACCGTTCGCTTTCATTAATCCAATTATAACGCGCATAATGACTATTATAAGGATAGAAATACCAATTATGCGGTTTAAAAGCATCTAAACTGGCATCGTACATGGCGGCTAACATTTCGGCGGCAACTTTTTCGCCATTTTTATTTTTAATAATTATTTGCCATTGTTCTTGTTGTCCTGGTAATAATTTATCTCTAAAAGTTGCATATTCTATATTTAAATTTTTATTAGAAAAAGGAACTGATATATGGTTTGTGTAAGAATAAAATCTTCCGTTTTTAACAAAAACATAATGGTTAATAATACCGCCACGATGGTTTTCGTTTATTTGTGTTTGAATAGGATTTAATGCTGTAGAAATTATTTGAAAATTATCATCTACTTCACTTTCCGTTCTGTTTAAGAGATAAACATTTTTGTAAGATGAAGCAATAATTATTTTTGCAGTATCTCCTGGTTCGCAAGTAGTTTTTATGGGTAATGTCCAAAAAGGTTTAACAACTGGTAATTCGTTTTTAGATGGATTAAAAATAGTTACGTAATTAATTGTTTTTACATCTTGATTATTTTTATCCTTACAATTGGTTTCAACAACATAAACACCTTGAGGTAGGTTTTCGAATTCATTATAAGAAATAGCTTTAGAAGTTTTAGTGTCGAAATTTTTAGAAAACATTAGTTGTAATCGTTCCCATTTATACATATTTGTTTCATCATCGTACATATCATTTGGGATAGTATTATAATATTCTTCTCTTGTAAACAAATGTTTATCCGGTTGTTCCCATAAACGTTTTCTAAATACTTTAGTGTTTTGTTTTAAACTAAATACGTTAAAAGTACCTTTTGCGTTTTCTTCAACACCATTTAAGTTATGCGCACTAATGGTAATTTTAGGGATTTTTTTTGTGTTAATAGTTTCAGGAATATTTACACTAAGTTCGATGGCGTGATTTGCAACTCTAAAGTTTGTGTTTGTGCTTCGAGTTTCACCATTAATATCTGTTACATCAGCAATAATGGTATATTGATACGTTGGGTTGTTTTTATTGTCGGCTGTTGGGTCAGGTAATGCTTTAAACTCTATTTCAAATTCTCCATTGGCGTTAGTTTGGCAAATGCCATTTGTAATTTCAACAGATGAACCATAGTTTGAATATGGCCTAAACCAATAACACCAATATGGATAGCTCACTACTCTTTGAACTCTGTATTTTACATTTGCTCCATCAATAAAATTACCTGCATACGCTTTAGCAATTCCCTTAACTTTTACAACATCATTTAATTTGTAGCTACCTTTAAGTGTATCAAAATAAGTTTCAAATTTAGGACGTTTATATTCTTCAACTGAAAAATATACCGAACCGTGATTATCTGTAATATGCATTTGACCAGTTAAAACATTATTAGGCGCTACAAAAGAACCCGACACCGTACCATATTCATTAGTAGTTAATTTTTGTTCAGCAACTTTTTGGTGATTTACATCATAAAAAACCAAATTAGTTGAATGATTAGTTAATAGTTGATATTTATTTTTGCCATTATTTTGCATAACCAATGCTTTAAAATAAATGGTTTGACCAGGGCGATAAATAGATCTATCTGTAAAAATATGTGTTTTAATTTGTGACCCTTGATAACCGCCATCTCTATAAATATATAAATGACTACTTGAAACATATTTTTCTTTATCGGTAATAATTTCAACAAAATAATTATAATAATAATCAGATTGTTTTTCGTTAATTAAGGCTTTACCATTTTTATCCGTTTTATATAAGCCTCCTTTTTTATTTTCATAAGTATAAGTTGAGTAATTATATTTTGAATAGTAGGTTTGAACAGAAGCATTTTCAATAGGTTCGCCTGAGGTTCTATTTAAAACAAAAAACTCAATTCCGCCATCTTTTGTACGATTATAAGTAGTTGCAATATCAGTTACAATATACGTTTGAAAAGAATTAATTGCATTTGTGTATGAAAATTTCTCGTCGGTTGATGCCAATAAAATATAATAACCAGGTTCTAAAACTGGAACTTTTATTTCAACTGAATGGGCGTTAAAATCTTTATCGTTGGGTAAATTTTGAGTAAATTTTAAAACTTCAGGCAAAGCATTTAGTTTTTCAATTAACTTTTCGCTATAGGTTTTAGCTGTGAGTTTTGAATGAGCGAAATAATCAGTTTTAACAATTTTAAAAAATAATTTAGTAATGTTTGAGTAATTAACTAAAACTCTATTGGGTAAATTAACATCGTTTGTTTGTTCGGAAGTTAAACGTAAAGTTTTATTGGTTATTTGACTTATAGTATTAAAAGCTAATTGTGCGCCCCTTGTATTTGGATAATCTTTAGTAATTTCATTACAGATTTTAAATGCTATTTGTTTGTAATCTTTATATTTATCAGATTGTAACGGAACATACGCGTTAGATTTATTGTAATAATAAAGTGCAATTTTATGTTTTATTTCGGCAACGCGTTTACTATCTTTAAATTCTAATTGTAAAGCGTTTAATGTTTCTAAAAAAAGAGAGTCTTTAAATTCGTTTTTAGAATAACTAAATGCAAAATCTAAACGTTCAAATTCTAAATCAATAACAGCAGATAAGTTTGATGTTTTTAAATTAAACTCGTATAAATTTTTAAAAAGGTTAATGGCATAATATTTTAATTCTAAACTGTCTTTAGGTGTATTAACATTAAATTTTAAAAAATCATTATATGGTTTTAAATAATCATCTTCGTTTATGGAAAATTGCTCTGCAGCCTTTGTTACATCAGCTTCGCTATTTTTAAAAAAATCTAAAGCACGGTGTGTTAAAAAATCAAATAATGTTGGTCTCCATTTACGCGTATCGGGAGTTCCTTTATTTAAAATTTCATCAAATAGCTCTAGTTTAACTTCTTTAAGGGAGTTGCTTTCTGTTAATGAAGCTTTGTAAAGTTTAATTGTTTCGTTAATTATTGTTTTTAAATCCCAAGTGGATACATCTTCGTTATTAAAAGAAACTGTTTGTGAGCGGTTATGAAATTGCCAGCGGTTAGCCTGATAATATTGCCAGTAAGAATCTGCCAGTAAGCTTTGTAAAATGGGTTTTATTGGAAATTTAGTGTTATTAATTTCTGTTTTAAGCTCGTCTATGTTTTTTTGTTGACTAAATTCTTGTTTGGTTTGATTGTACTTTAGTTTATAAATAACCGCTTTTATAAATTGAGGCGCATTGTCTTCTTTTTTAGCTTTTTCATAAATTTCTAAAATTACTTTATAAGCACTTTCTGGCAATGCTTTGTTTTCAAAATCATAAACTTGTTTCCATAATGATTCGTATTTTTCATAAGGACCAATATTTACTGTGTTTTTATTTTCTGCTTTTTTCTTCACGATATAGTTTAAACTTACTGCCGTAGTTGCCGTTATAATTAAATAAATAATAATTAGTTTTTTAGAAATCATACCTGTTTTTATAATTTAGATGTAATTTTATTTGTATTTCCATAAAATTAAAACAAAAAAACCTCTAAAAAAACAGAAATTTATGTTTTAAAGTAGTTGAATTAAGAATTATTAGCGAAATTTAAGGCAAAAATGTTTCTTAGTAAAAAGAAGATTTTATATTGTTTATGGAAGTATTAATAGAAATTTTAAAATTAGTTTTACCTGCAGCCGCAGTTTTATTGGCATCGTTTTTTTTAGTAAATCGTTTTTTAGAAAGCGATCAAAAGAAAAGGGAGTACGAATTAAAAAAAACGTCCCAGTCAATAATTACCCCTTTAAAGTTACAAGCTTACGAAAGAATTGTGATTTTTTTAGAAAGAATTGATCCTAATAGTTTAGTTGTTAGAGTAAATAAACATGGCATGAGTGCTCATCAATTACACCAAGAATTAATTAGAGCAATAAAAAGTGAATATGAGCATAATTTATCGCAACAAATATACATTAGCCATAGCGCATGGGAATTAGTTAAAAACGCTAAAGAAGAAATTATTAAAGCCATTAATATTAGTTCAACTAAAGTTGCGCACGACTCGAGTAGTAATGAATTAGCTATGATAATTTTAAATTTAGTTGCTAATTTGGATAAAAAAATGCCCAACCAAATTGCACTTGATTTTACTAAAAAAGAAATTGCACAGTTATTTTAATTATGGATAATTTATTTTCTCAATTTAAAGAGAGCAATTACGAAGCTTGGAAAGACCAATTAACTAAAGATTTAAAAGGAGTTACTAGTGATGAATTAAAAAAACTGAGTAACGAAGGAATAATTATTGAACCCTATTATACTTCTGAAAATTCTTCTAAAACCAATTCGTATTTTTCGCATACAGATTGGGATATTTGTGAACATATTGAGGTAAATGACGAAATAACAGCAAACAAACAAGCTTTAATTGCTTTAGAAGGCGGGGCAAGTGGGATTTGTTTTTATATAAATAAAAAAATAAATACTAATTTATTAATTCAAAACATTTCCATAAATCATATTTATTGTACTTTTTATATTACTAATGATTGTTTGCATGTTTTAGAAGATTTAAAAAAATGGCAAGCTCAAATTAATCCACACGACTCTAAAATAAAATGTTTTGTGGCCGTTGATCCACTTTATTTATTGGCAAAATATGGAGAGTGGCATACTAATCAACCAAAAGATTTAGAAGTTTTAAAAGAATTACAAGTAATTTCTGTAAATGCAGAACTTTACCAAAATGCAGGAACAACTATTGTTAATGAATTAGCAATATCCTTAGCTCATTTAAACGATTATTTAAACTACTTACATAACACTAATTTTTTAGAGAATAAAAAAATTATTCATTTAACCTGTTCAGTAGCCAGTAATTTTTTTATGGAAATTGCTAAAATTAGAGCTTATAGAAGTTTAATTAATTTAATTCAAAAACAGTATAACATACAATTACCAATTCACATTCATGCTAATACATCTCAACTAAATAAAAGTAATGTAGATGCTTATACTAATTTATTAAGAACAACTACAGAAGGTATGAGTGCAATAATTGGTGGATGTAATAGTTTAAGCGTGTTGCCTTATAATTATGGGTTTACCGATAAAGATTCTTTTTCTAATAGGATTGCAAGAAACCAACAACATATATTAAAACAAGAAAGTTATTTAGATAAGGTTTGCGATATATCAAAAGGTTCGTATTATATCGAAACCATTACACAACAAGTTGCAGAAAAAGCATGGGAAAAATTTAAAGACATTGAAAGTAAAGGAGGTTTTATAACTGCTTTTGAAAACGGTATAATTAATAAAATAATTACAACCGATGCCGCAAATTTAACTACTTTGTATAAAAATGAAAAAGCTGTTTTAATTGGAGTAAATAAATATAAAAACGCTAATGATACTCCTTTAACTCTAAAGCAAAATTTAAACAAAGAAAATAACTCAACTTATACTGCTATAAAACCAATACGTATGGTTGAATATATGCTTTAATCGTGTTACTACCTCGCAAAAATGCAATTTCAATACGGGCGCTTCACCAATTTTTTTATCAAAATTGTAAAAAATTTAAAACTGTTTGTTTAAATCGTAATAGTCTATTTTAGACATGTATGGAAAATAAGGCAATACTTCTATTAATTCTTTTGTTTTAGCCTCATCTATATTTTGAAAAATTAAAACAGCATCTTTTTTAGAAACTGAAATAAAAAAATTTTCTAAGATATTTTCAGCTTTCCATTTAGCTACAAATTCCATTTCTTTTTTAGGCAACTCAGGGTTTGCAATTATTGTTTGTATGCCTTCGTTTGATAACGAAATAACAACCATTATTTTGTGCATAGGTTTTAGTGTAAGGTTTTAAAATTAAATGTGAATTTAAGAAATCTGTTTTAAGTTGTAATTTAATCTATTTTAACTCTTGTAAAATCAAAATTTCTTAATGGACTCGAAAAATAATTTTTTAGTTTATTACTAACTAACCTACAGTTACTTTCGTAAATTAAAGGAATAATTACTGCATCATTCATTAAAATTTGATCGGCTTTTACAAAATATTTTGCCGCACTATCTCTACTTGCCGCATTGCGCCCTTGTTCGTAATACTTGTTATAATCCGTATTATTATAAGCCATTGTATTTGGGTAACGGTGCGGTTCATTTGGTTTTAGGTATGCCCCATAAAATACAGATAAAAACGATTCAGGGCTTGGGTAATCTGCTACCCAGCCATCAGAAAAAATATCTCCTTTTCCATCTAATTGAAATTGATATTTATCAGCGCTAGCCATAGATTCAAAGGTTACATTAATGTTTAAATTTGCTTTTAGTTGTTTTTGAATTTCGGCGGCTACTGAGTTGTTACGTGTATTTCCACCATTTACAATAAGTTGTAACTCAGGAAAATTTTTACCTTCTGCAAATCCAGCTTCGCTTAATAGTTTCTTGGCTTTATCAATATTTATATCGTAACCGTTAATTTCAGTATTTTTATAATACGAAAACGATGGCGGAACTAAACCGTAAACTGCCGGACCGTAAGCTTGCCCAAATAAAACTTTATCAATAATTTTGTTTTTATCAATAGCATAATTTATGGCTTGCCTAACTTTTAAATCATTTAAAGGGGCTTTATTAATATTTAAAGTGTAGTAACTGCTAATCATTTCCGGTCTTTGGTCAATAATAAACTTTGGCGGGTTACCTTTAAATTCATTAATATTACTTTCAACAATGTTTTTTAATTGATTACTTGGTACCGATCCTATGTGGTCATATTTACCTTCTTTAAATTTAATTAATGATTCTTCTGTATTAGCTAAAACATCTACAATTATAGAATCTAAATAAGGTAAAGCGTTCCCATCTTTATCAACAGCGTAGTAATTTATGTTTTTGTAAAACACAAAATGTTTGGGCGTACTTGCTTTAGTATCGTAAATAAAAGGCCCAGCTCCAACAACTAATGCGTCTTTTTGTTTAGAATAGGCTTCTTGGCTAATAATTGAAGCAACAGGATTTGTAAGTATTTCTAAAAAAATAGAGGCATTATTAATTAATTGAATGCTAAAAGTATAATCATCAATTATCTTAAAACCTGCTATTGAGGAAGCCTTTTTGTCTCTAAAATCATTTGCTCCAACAATTCGGTCTTTACAAACGGTTTCATAATGCACGTTTTTATTTCCTTCAGTACATAGTAATTCAAAAGTAAATTTTACATCTTTACTTGTAATTGGTTTTGCTTCAAAGCCATCGTTTGCTTGAAATTTAGCATTTTTTCGTAAGGTAAATACCACTGTTTTACCATCTGCCGAAATTTCCCACTTTTCAGCTATCCCAGGCATAATAGTCATGTCTTTGGGGTTCATTTTTAATAAACCTTCATGCATTTGTGCAACCACTATACCTTCTACATAATTAATAATTTGATGAGGAAAAATGTTTTTAACCGGTACAACCTCAGCAATACGTACAACTTTATTACCTCCCTTAAAGCCATTAGTATCTTCTTTTATTGAGCTATCGGTGTTTTTACAAGAAAAAAGCAATAAAAGTACAGAAATGCTTAAGAATGAAGTATTTTTATATATTTGCATAGGTTAAAAAGCTTGTTTTTATCAAAATTAGTAAAAAAACGTAAAGTATAAATTAATTTAGTTAAAAATTTATTTTGTAATTCAAAAAAATGATTATAATATTGCATACTTAAGAATGATGGATACACTAATGAAAAAATTATTTATAGTTGCTTTACTTTGCTTTAATACTTTTATTATATCAAAAGCACAAGGCATCATTATTTTAGAGGGTAATTACCAAGGTAAAAATCTATACGTTCAAAATCCATACGGAAATAGTGCAGGTGTTGGTTTTTGTGTAACGGAGGTTTTAGTTAACGGAAATATTACTACTGATGAAACTAACTCTAGTGCTTTTGAAATTGATATGAAATCGCACAAATTAAATATCGGCGATAAAGTTGAAATTAAAATTAAACATAAAGAAGGCTGTAAACCTAAAGTACTTAACCCCGAAGTTTTAAAACCAAAAAGTACTTTTGAGGTTATTGCAATGACTGCAGATAAAGATGGAACTGTTAAATGGACAACTAAATCAGAAACCGGTAAACTTTCATTTGCTGTTGAACAATTTAAATGGAACAAATGGGTTAAAGTAGGTGAGGTTGAAGGAAAAGGAACACCTGTTAGTAACGAATACGAATTTAAAATTGCCCCACACTCAGGTAAAAATCAAATTAGAGTTAGACAAACAGATTACACAGGCCAACCTCGTTTAAGTAAAGCAGTTGATTTAATGAGCGATGTACCTGCTATTGATTTTGCACCATTAAAAGCAAGTAAAGATGTAAACTTTTTTGAAAAAGGAAAATCTGACAAAGCAATGGAAACTAATTTTGAAGTGTATGACCAATACGGTAATATTGTTAAAAAAGGATTTGGTAGCAAATTAGATGTTAGCAATTTACCTAAAGGCGGTTATTTCTTAAATTACGACTGTACTATGGGTGAATTTGTTAAAAAATAACTTATTTATATGTTTTATTAACCCCTTTTAGCTAACTAAAAGGGGTTTTTTATTAAATTATATGTTTACAGGAATAATAGAAAACTTAGGCGTTTTAGTACAATTAGAAGGCGATAACACCAACAAACATTTTACTTTTTCATGCAATTTTACAAACGAGTTAAAAATAGACCAAAGTTTGGCTCATAATGGCGTTTGCTTAACCGTTGTACAAATTAAAGGAAATGAATATAAAGTTACCGCAATAAAAGAAACACTTGAAAAAACAAACTTAAATAATTTAAAAATTAACGATAGTGTAAATTTAGAACGCTGCATGCCCGCTAACGGCCGTTTTGACGGACATATAGTACAAGGCCATGTTGATACTGTTGCAAAATGTATAAATAGTGAAGATTTAAACGGAAGCTATAAATTTACGTTTGAACACCCTACAAATAAAAACTACATTACCGTAGAAAAAGGAAGCATTACCATAAATGGTGTAAGTTTAACAGTGGTTGATAGTACAAAAAATACATTTAGTGTTTGCATTATACCATATACATTTAACCACACTAATTTTAAAACCTTAAAAATTGGCGATACTGTTAACTTAGAGTTTGATATTGTAGGTAAATATTTACAAAAGATGATGGAAAAATAGGTATTATTTAAGTTTGCTTTCTAAAGTTTTGATAATAGCGTCTTTTTCCTTTATTATTCTTTCATATAAGCTACATTCTGAATTTAACGCTTGATTTTAAACAACATTTCAAATTCTTGGTTTATTTAATATTCATTTCTTAAATTAAATCTAAAAAAATTTTAATAGTTTTGATTTAAAATTTAGTAACCAATTTAAAGAAAAGTATTATACCTTTTTGTATGTCTAAATCAAAAGCCTTACTTTTCTTATTACTAATTTTGTTTACGCAATTAATAAAGGCTCAAAACATTACATTTTATGGCAATTTAAAGCAAGACAGTGCTCAAAAAAACGTATTGCCAAACACATTATTAATGCTAATTAAATTTAAGGATAGTACCTTAATAAACCATACCCGCAGTAATGTAAACGGTGTTTTTAAACCCATAAAAGCACCTTTAGATACTTATATTGTTGTAGTTGCACACCCCAATTTTAATGATAAAACGTATTTAATTGTTCCATCGGCAACAGATACCGTTTTTAACATTAAAAACATAATATTACCACCAAAAAGTGTTCAACTAAAAGAAGTTGAAGTTTTAGCTTATAAAGATAAAATGTATTACAAAGGCGATACGCTGCAATTTACTGCCGATAGTTTTATAACAAAACCAAATGCCACAGTTGAAGATTTATTAAAAAAACTACCAGGAATGAAAGTTGATGCCACAGGAAAAATTACCATTCAGGGAAAAGAGGTTGACCAAGTGTTGGTGGATGGTGATGAATTTTTTGGGAGCGACCCCACTTCTGCAACACGGAATTTAAATGCTAATACCGTTGAAACAGTGCAGGTTTTTGAAAAGAAAAACGAAAATAGCGATAGTAAAGATGAAACAGTAAAAGTAGTTAACTTAAAATTAAAAGAAGACGCTAAAAAAGGCTACTTTGGAAAAACATCTGCCGCAAGCGATTTTCAAAAATTTTACGAAGGCGAATTATTATTTAATCGCTTTAAAAAACAAAAAAAATTTAGTGTTTTTGGGTTAGTTTCAAATACCCCAAAAAATGGGTTTGATTGGCAAGAAAACGATAAGTTTGGTTTAGAAAATGAGCAACCATGGAGTTTTAATGAAGAAACAGGAAGTTGGCAATCTAACGGTTTACAAGCGGGGGCAGGCATTCCTAAAACCTTAAAAACAGGGCTTTATTATAACGATAAAATTGGTAAAAACACTAAATATAATTTTGATTATACTTATAAAAATGGCATTTTAAATGCGGGTTCAGAAACCAACAACCAATTTTTTTTAGAAGATACAAGTTATACAAATAAACAAATAGTAAATAATTTTTCAACCAATCAATCGCATACGGCAAATGCAAAAGTAAATTTTAAATTAGATAGTTTAACTGAACTAAATATAAAACCACATTACGATTACAGCGAAAAATATTCTAATAATTTTCAAAGAGATGAATTTATTAGCTCAGATAACCAATTAACACGAAGTACAGAAATTACCAATAAACGCAATGGTTTTAGTACAAACTACAATTTAAATTTTAATATAAACAGAAAATTTAAGAAAAAAAATCGCGAATTAAAATTTACATACAAACCAAATTATTCTAATTCATTAACCAACTCTACTTTACAAACAGATTTTACATATTTTAATAATCAATTACCAAATAAACTTTTACTACAAAAAAGAGTAGAGCTAAACACAAAACAACAACAAGATGTTTCATTAAATTATGTTGAACCTCTTTCTAAAAAAATAAAAATTGATTTTAATTACCAATTTATACACACACTAACCAATAATAACAGAAATACTTTAGATAAAGACAGTTTAGGCTCAGATATTATAAATCCTTTACAATCCAATAACTTTGCTAATACCCGAATATTGCATCGTGCTATGGGTAAACTAATTTACGATGTTAAAAAATACAGATTTTCAATAGGCTCAGCCTATAGAAACATAACACTTTTAAACAACAATATTTCAACCAATACTAATTTGTCAAAATCGTTTAATTTTATTTTACCAACCGCAGGTGCAACTTTTAGATTTAACCAAGGGAGTAATTTAAATTTCCGTTACACTTCAAGTGCCAATCCGCCTAACTTACAACAATTACAACCAGTTATAGATAATACAGACCCTAACAGAATAGTAATTGGTAACCCAAATTTAAAACCAACTTACAATAACGATTTTAGTTTAGATTATTATTTTTGGAAAGGAATTAGTGAAGTTAGTTTTTATACAGGAGCTAATTTTAATAACTCTTTTAATCAAGTGGCCAACATTAATACTTACGATAATTATGGCAAAGTAACATCAGAATATATAAATGTACAAAACGGAAATTATTATTCAAACCTTTGGTTTGGTGGAGGTTTCCCGCTGTTTAAAAAATTTTTAAAAATAGATTATAATTTATCTAGCAATTTTTCAAACAACATCAATTACATTAACACACAAAAAAATGAACAACAAAATTTAGGAATTAATCCAAGTTTAAGTTTTATAAAAGAAAAAGAGAGTTATCAAATACGATTGGGGGGCAGATACTCATATAATTTACCAAAATCACAAATTAATTCACTTACTAATCAACCTTATTATACTTACGATTTAAGTGCTAATATTTACTTTAAATTACCTAAAAAATTTAATATTTCTTCAGATGCAGTTTACACTAATAATGGAAACAGAGCAAATGGCTATAATATAAATTATGTGATTTGGAATGCAACATTAAATAAAACATTTTTAAAAAATGAAAATTTAATTGTTGCCATAGTAGCTAACGATATATTAAATCAAAATATTAATAATCAACGCAGTGTTTATGCCAATCAAATTACGGATACTAAAACGCAAATAATAAAACGATTTATCTTATTAAGATTAACGTATAAATTTAATAGCCAAAAAACAAAAGAAGATGATGAAATGGATTAATATACTTTTTGTTCTATTATTTACTTGTAATTTAGTTGCCCAAAACACTAGTATTAAAATACTTTTTGAGCGAAAAACCAATTTGTTTAAAAAATATAAAGGCGAACGCACACGCGATTGGTTAAAGGAAGAAAATAAAATAAAAACAGATATGTTTGAATTAATTGTTTCAGATTCTATAAGTGTTTTTAAACCTCAAGAAAGTGAAATAAGAGAACAAATGGATTGGTTAACACAAAAAAACACTACCTATCAAAATTTAAACAACAAAACTCGCTTTTTAATTAAAAATATGTGGGGCGAAGAGCTTTTTTTAAAAGATAGCCTTATAATTAGAAATTGGAAAATTACAGATGGTACCCGAAAAATTGCAGGGTATACTTGCCGCAAAGCAATTTGGCAAGCTAATGATAGCACAAAAATTTATGCTTGGTTTAGTTATGATTTAACTCCAACTGTTGGCCCCGAAAGTTATACGGGTTTGCCTGGTTTAATTCTTGGCGTTGCTACCGAAGATGGCGGTGTAATTTATTTTGCAAAAAAAGTTGAGTTACAACCTTTAGTTTCTGCCTCTGATTTTCAATTTCCAAAAAAGAAAAAAGTAAAAACAGTAGCCGAAGTAAAAATAGATATGGAGAGTAGGTTTGGTAAAGAAAAATGGTTTAAACCAATGTGGGATGAACAATTTTTGCTTTGGTAATTTTTATCGAAGAAAAATACTAATTAGTAGATATTTAAAAGCCTTTAGATTCATATTAATTTTGTTTAGCGTAACTATTTATTAATCAGTCATTTAACAAAAACAATAAAATTTATAGAATTAATTTAAATGTATATAACAGTTTGATTTTCAATTTCTAATGAATTTATAGGGTTAAATGTTAATTTTTAAAAAAGGGTCAATTATTAAAACTATGCTTTAAATGAGTGAATAATACTTTAATTATCTTATTTTGCTTTAATTTTGTATAAAGAATTTTGTATGAAGAAAGTCATTATATTTTTAATTTCACTAGGAGTTTATAATTTATGTTCTCAGCCCTTATCATTAATAAGTACGCAAGCCACTTCTGTTAGTTTTAATTTTACAGGAGGTGTTCAATCTTTTACTGTACCTGTTACCTTGTGTGTGCCTCATGTTACATTTGTAGTAAGAGGAGCAAAAGGAGGTGGAGTTAATGGTGGTTTGGGCGCTGCTGTTCAAGTTACTGTGCCAGTTACGCCCGGTCAGGTTTTTCAAATTTATGTAGGAGGGTCGGGAACTCAAGGCGCTGCTTCAGGTGGATATAATGGTGGCGGTACTGGTCAAGCATCAAGCGGAAGTGCTGGATATGCGTCATGGGGTGGTGGTGGAGCTTCAGATATTAGAGTAGCACCTTTTGGTTTAGCTAATAGAATTATTGTTGCTGGTGGTGGTGGCGGAAGAGGAGGCGGATCTTCTCAAGTTTGTGGAGGCAACGCAAATTGTAATAATGGAGCTAATGGTTGTAATACTTTTGGAGCTGGTGGACAAGGTGGTACACAATTTGCTGGTGGTGCTGGTGGAACACCTTGGGCAGCAACTCCTCCCGGTGGTTCAGCTGGTACTCTTGGTCAAGGCGGTCAAGGTGGCCCATGGCAAACTGCATCTGGCGGCGGCGGCGGCGGCGGTTTTTACGGTGGCGGCGGCGGCGGAAATGATGGCTGTTGTACTGGTGCTAATGGTGGTGGCGGCGGTGGCGGCGGTTCAAGCTTAGTTCCTCCAGGTTCTTTATGTGCTGGTGCAGCTCAAAACGGCCCAGGTAGTGTTACAGTTTATTATATTCCAGGTATAAAAACATTAGTTAATGAAAGTTTTGCAATGTGTACACGCTCTGCACCAAACGTAAATACGTTTAGTTTATCTGCTCAAGTTTCCCATACTGCTGCTCCAGCAGTTTTAACTTTCTCTTGGACTGGACCGAATGGATTTAATAGTATTGTAAATTCAACTGCTTCTGTTATTAATCCTCCTATTACTCCTACAGTTGGAAATTATTTTACGCAAACTAGTCCTGGCCCAGGTACAGTTATTTCAACATACAATTTATTAACTCCAAACCCAAGTAGTTTAGCAAGCGGTGTTTATAGTGTTTATGCTGGAACAAATGGTACTGTTGGTGCATGCGCTAGTACTGTACAAGTTATGGTTAAGCAAACACCAACATTATCTCTTTTTGCTGTTAATGCTCCAACTTGTCAAGGGGCAACTTTAAATTTTTCTTTAACACCTATAAATCCAACAGTTGCGGCGGCTGGGCAATCAGTAATTGCTAATTATACTTGGACTGGACCAAACAGTTTTGCATCAAACTTACAAAACCCTACAATTGCAAATTCAACTTCGTTAAATGCAGGAACCTATAATGCTTCTGCTATTTATAACTATACACAAAGTTTAGCAAGCACAATTTATACTACTGCACCAAATACACCTTCAATTATAAATACTGTGTTAACCTGCAAAAAAGATAGTAGTTTAATGGTTGTTATTATAAATACTATAACGCCTTCAAGCTCTACTTATACAAGATGCCAAGGTACAAATGTTACATTAACTACAACTGCATTTGGTGCAACTAGCTACAGTTGGTCTGGCCCAGCAGCATTTACAAGCACATTACAAAACACAACACTAAATAATTTAATGCCAACCCATGCGGGTAACTATACAGCAACGGCATTTTTTACCAGTTCACAAACCACCCTAGTATGTACCTCAACGGCAGTAAGCAACCTATCGGTAGTAGCTACAAGCCCAGT
>CAZAPH010000063.1:0-17449 GCA_964487105.1 uncultured Akkermansia sp. | reverse complement strand
AATTATCATTACGCATGATTACTCTTGTCCAGTTTTCATGTACAAAAGTGTTAGTTTGGTAACCTTCAGTTAAAGGAAGTAATTGAGGGCCTTCAACTGTAATGTAAGAAATTTTAGTTTTTACATTTCCACCATTTGCATTTGTTGCTTGTAAGGCAATTGAATAAGTTCCAGGGCTAGCCCACGAAACAGAAGGATTTGATAAAGTTGATGTAGCTGGAGTACCAGCTTGAAAAGTCCAACTCCATGCTGTTGGAAGATATAAAGAACTATCAGTAATTGAAATTGGAGTTCCTGGGCAAGTTTTATTTACTAACGAATAAAAATTAGAAACAACAGGTTGAGCACTAAATCCGGCAGCACAAAGCATAGCTTGGTAAGCGTCTATTCTTCCTGCACCTAATTGTCCAGTTAAGGTACCAGAATTTACAGGGTAAATATTTACTGCTGTTGTGCTAATACAATTTAAAACGTCTGTTTGAGTCATGTAAGGAGCTTTAGAAAGCATTAAAGCCGCTAAACCGGCAACACAAGGAGTAGCCATAGATGTACCATTCATATACGCGTAAGTATTTGCTGGTGTAGTACTTCTGATGTCTTCCCCAGGCGCACAAATATCAACCCAAGTACCATAATTACTAAAGCTAGATTTAACATCTGTACAACTAATTGATACAACAGAATATACAATATTATAAGCGGCAGGATAATGTAAAGCATTAGTGTTTGAATTACCTGAAGCACAAATAATTATACAACCTTTACTCCATGCGTAATTGATAACTGCTTGTTCCGAAGCATTGCCACTACCTGGGCCTCCCCATGAACAAGAAATAACACGTGCTTTAACTTTTGCTGCATATAAAATACCACCATAGCCATTTGCAATACCTGTTGTACTTCCGCCATCTGTTTGGCATTTAACGGGAATTAATTTTACATTCCAACTAATAGATGCTACTCCTGTAGTATTATTAGTTCTTCCAGCTGCAGTGCCTGAACAATGCGTACCATGGCTCATTGCATTATTAGTGGGGATTGTATTGTTATCGTCATCAGCTACGTCATATCCGTTCACATCATCAATGTAACCATTTCCATCGTTGTCAATTCCATCACCAGCAGTTTCACCTGGGTTAGTCCACACATTTCCAGATAAATCTGGATGCGCTCTATCAACGGCGTTATCTACAACGGCTACCGTAATGTTTTAACTTCCGTTAGATACTCCCCTAGCATTAGTACCATTAATTTGATTTAATTAATTCATAGTTCCACCAGTATAATATGAATCATTTGGCGTTAAATCAACTGTGTTTAAATTTACTTTTTCTACATAATCCACACCATCAATTCTTTGTAAATCATAAATTAATTGATCAACTTGTTTAATTTGCGTAAATTGAACTAATAATATGTTTGGCAAAACAGCATCATCATCGGCCTGATAAAAAGGTTTTGAAACTTTTGTTGTTCCGAATTTAAAAAGCGTATTGCTTAAATTCCCTAACTTACTAATTACAATATTTTTAGGATTATCATTTAAAATTGATTTTAATAAACCAGGTTGTACTTTTAAATAAACCTGACCATCAACCTTATTCTTATAAACTGTTTGAGCAAACACACCAAAAGTTATTAACCCAAATCCAAATGATAATAAAGATTTTTTCATTTTTTAAAATTTTAATACTTAAAAATAAACTATGAATTTGTTAAAAGCAATTATTTTGATAATAATTTATTAGATTTAGACAAAAATAGTTTTAATGGTTAAATGAAAAGATTAGCGGTATTAGATTGCGGTACTAACTCTTTTAACTTATTAATTGTTGAAACTTTAGATAATCAGTATAAAAAAGTATATAAAACCAGAATTCCTGTAAAATTAGGAGAAGGGACTATAAATTTAGGATATATTAATACAGAAGCTTTTGAACGTGGAATTTTAGCACTTAACAATTTTAAAAGTATTTGTGTAAATTATAATGTAAATGAAATTTATGCTTTTGCTACATCTGCCATTAGAGATGCATTAAACGGAGTAGAATTTGTTACAGCGGTTAAAACTAAATTTAACATCATTATTAAAATAATTGATGGAAACACAGAAGCTGAATTAATATACTTTGGCAATAAACAAGCTGTACCTTTAAATGATAAAATAAGTTTGATTATGGATATTGGAGGAGGAAGTAATGAATTTATTTTATGTAATAAAGATAAAATTTTTTGGAAACAAAGTTTTAAATTAGGAGCAGCCAGACTTATTGAAAAATTTAAACCAGAAGATAAAATTAAACCAGAAACTATAGAGGCATTAAATAACTATTTAAATACCGAATTAATTGATTTACACAATGCTTGTGAAAACTATATTCCTATTGAATTAATTGGTTCATCGGGTGCTTTTGATTCAATTATTGAAATGATACATGGAGAATTAGATGGTGAATTGTTAGATGAGCAAAAACATTGTTACGATATAGATTTGCAAAAATTCAATATAATTTCAGATAAAATTATTAATTCAACTAATGAACAACGAAAAAAGATTAAAGGGTTAATAGAGATGCGAATAGATATGATTGTAATTAGTTGTATATTAATTAAAAACATAATAAATAAACTTAATTTACAAAACATGAGAGTTTCAACTTACTCATTAAAAGAAGGGGCTTTATATAAAATACTTAATAAAATTAAATAATGGCAAAAATATTAGTTATAGATGATGAAAAAGCAATTAGAAGGTCAATTACTGAGATTTTAGAATTTGAAAACCATCAAATCGATGAAGCTGAAGACGTGTTAATTTGATATGAAATATCAATTAAAAATAATTATGATATTATTTTGTGTGATATTAAAATGCCCAAGATTGATGGAGAAGAATTATTATCAAAACTTTTAATTTTAAATATTAATAGTTCTATTATTATGATGAGTGGGCATGGCACAATTGATACTGCTGTAAGTGCTGTAAAAAAAGGAGCTTATGATTACTTAGCAAAACCTGTTGATTTAAATAGACTTTTAGTAAGTATTAAAAATGCTTTGGATAAAACTGAACTTATAACAGAAACAAAATTACTTAAGAAAAAAATTAATAAAACAGTTGAAATTATTGGCGAATCTGAAGCAATTAATAAAGTTAAAGATTTAATAGAAAAAGTTGGGCCAACTGATGCACGTGTGTTAATAACTGGTAGTAATGGAAGTGGTAAAGAATTAGTTGCAAAACTTTTGCACGAAAAAAGCATACGTTCAACTAATAATTTAATTGAAGTAAATTGTGCGGCAATACCATCTGAATTAATTGAAAGTGAATTATTTGGTCATGAAAAAGGCTCTTTTACAAGTGCTGTAGCACAAAGAAAAGGTAAATTTGAATTAGCCGAAGGTGGTACCATTTTTTTAGACGAAATTGGAGATATGAGTTTAAGCGCTCAGGCTAAAGTTTTAAGAGCTCTTCAGGAAAATAAAATTACTCGAGTTGGAGGTGATAAAGAAATTAAAATAAATGTTAGAGTTATTGCTGCAACGAATAAAAATTTACAAAAAGAAATTGATGCAGGCAATTTTAGAGAAGACTTATACCATCGTTTGTCTGTAATTCCAATACACGTACCAAGTTTAGAAGATAGAATAGAAGATATACCTCTTTTAACAACATTTTTTATTGAACAAATTTCGTTAGAGATGGGAATTACAAAAAAAGAAATTGACTTAAATGCTGTAAAAGAATTGCAACAAAAAAAGTGGCCAGGGAACATAAGACAATTTAGAAATGTGATTGAACGCTTAATTATTTTAAGCGCTCAATCAATTACACTAAATGATGTTAAACAATTTGCTTAAACCTAAACGTTATTAAAATTTATACCTGTAAATTTCAGGGATGTCTTTAATATCGTTACAAATGGTATTTAATTCTTTTATTAATCCATTGTTTAATCCATATACCCAACCGTGTATTTCTAATTCTCTACCATTGTGCCAAGCTTTTTGTACAATTTTAGTTTCAGCTATTTTTAAAGTTTGTTCTATAACATTTAACTCTACTAATCTATCTTCTCTGCTGTCTAAATCAGAAATGTTTTCTAATTCAGTTTGATTTTTGAAATAAACATCTTTAATGTTTCTTAACCATTTATCAACTACACCAAATGTGTTATTTGTCATTGCAGCCCTCACACCTCCACAACCATAGTGCCCACAAACTATAATATCTTTTACTTCTAAAACATTTACAGCATACTCTAAAACACTTATTAAATTTAAATCAGTATGTATTACTAAATTTGCAATATTACGGTGTACAAATATTTCACCACTTTTTGTATTTGTAATTTCATTTGCTGGTACTCTACTATCGCTACAACCAATCCATAAATGTTCAGGTTTTTGACCTAAAGATAATTTTTTAAAATATTCTGGGTCATTAAAAGTTCTTGATTCAGAAAATATTTTATTTCCTTTTATTAATTTATGATAAGATTCATTCATAGTTAAATGTATTTATTATTTTTTTAATTATTTATTTTATTTTAATTTATTTTGATGATTTAACAAAATCTAAATTTTGTATATTATAAACTTCTTTAAAACCCTTAAGGCCTAAATTTATTTTTTTTAATGGTGCTTTAATGTCTCTAAATTCTTTAATTACGTGCAATACATCAAAATCAATGTATTTAGTTTTTGTAGCATCTATAACTACTTCTGCATTATCAGGTAAATGATCTAATGTTTTTTTAATAGAAGCTTTATTTAAAAACGAAACTTCTTCAGATAAATAAATTGTAATAGTATCCCCTAATTTGTATTTTTCTTTATGAAAATAATATGAGTTTTTTAAATTGCCATGTAATATAGAAAAAATTGAAGTTACAATACCAGCTAAAACGCCTAAAATAAATCCTTTACCGTTTAATTGCTGGATAACATTAAACAAATCAACTGAAATTATTACAATTACTGTTACAATAAATGGGATAAATTGATACTTACCTGCTGTCCAAAAGCTTTTAAAAACGGAAGGTTTAGCTAGTTTCCAGCCTGTTAATATTAATACAGATGCAAGTGCACCTTTAGGAATTAAACATAATATTTCAGGAATTAAAATTACACATACAAGTAATAAAAACGCATGAAAAATTGCCGATAATTTAGTTTTAGCTCCAGCATTTAAATTTGCACTACTTCTAACAATAACACTTGTAATGGGTAAGCCACCAATTAAACCAGAAACAGTGTTACCTATTCCTTGAGCAATTAATTCTCTATTAGTATTTGTTGTTCGTCTTTGAGGGTCAATATTATCTATTGCCTCAATACTTAATAGTGTTTCTAAAGTTGCAATTAAGGCAATTATAATTCCATAAATTATTACATTAGTATTTAAAAAACCATTAAAATTAGGAAGTGTAAAAAAGCTGAAAAATTCGTTCACATTATTTGCAACGGGCAAATTTATTAAATGTGATTTTTCAATAATTTCTAAATTGCTTTTACTTGCAATCCAAATTTGATTAATTACTATTGCTAAAATTACAGCTATTAATGCCCCAGGCACATAAGGTAGTTTCTTTTTTAATACAGATGCATCCCAAAAAATCATAACTAATAGTGTAAATAATGAAATTATGGTTACACCTACTTCAATTTTTTGGATTGGAACTAATAATTCATGCCAATCACCACCCGTAAATGGTAATATGTCTATTAGATGTCCTTTTGCGTCAGCATCTTTTCCAAAAAAATGCGGTATTTGTTTGGCAATAATTAATATACCTATACTTGTTAGCATGCCTTTTACAACACTAGAAGGTATATAGTTTGTAATTCCGCCAAGCTTAAATGAACCAAGCAAAATTTGAATACAGCCAGCAATAATTAGAGCACATAAAAAGTATCCAAAATTATTTAAACCGCCTAATGCTATAATTGAACCAGAAACTAATGTGGCCAAACCAGCAGCCGGACCACTAACGCTTAATTGCGAATTACTAATACTGCCTACTACAATACCACCAACAATTCCAGCAATAATTCCACTAAATGGAGTTGCTCCACTAGCAACAGCAATTGCAATACATAAAGGTAAAGCTATTAAAAACACAACTAAACCGGCAGGAATATCCTTTCCTGCATTTAAGAATAATTTTTTCAACATTTTTTTATAAGAATTTTTAATTGATTTAGAAAACTACAATGCTTTGTAGTATATATTTTTTATCAATTAAACTTCGGGAGGAGGGACAATTATATTTTTAATTAATTGAGAGTAACTAATTATAAATTTAGATGAATTGGATTCAAAATTTAAATTTAAACTACTATTATTATTTTGTGTAGTTGTAATAAACTCATCTTTATCAACTTCATCATCATGTCTTTCTTCTTCAGATGTGTTGTTTTCTTCAGAAAAATTTGAGTTTAGTTTTATTGTTTTTGCTATTTTATATCCTCCCTTTAACTGAACTACAGTTTGTTGTATGGAAAATAAGCTAAAACAAATTGTTAAAAGTAAATATGTAATTAATTTAAAAATAATTTTTTTATGGAGTGCAATTTATAAATTTTAAATAAAACATTGGTTACAATTATGAAAATTTAGCAATTTTTTATTTTAGTTTACTATTATTAATATGCCTGTTATTATCTCTATTTGTTTTCTTTTCTATATTTTTTTTGAACGCTTCTTCTAAATTAATATTAGTTTGATTTGCTATACATATTAAAACAAATAAAACATCAGCTATTTCATCTGCTAAATCCATTGATTTGTCACTTACTTTTTCACTTTGTTCACCATATCTCCTTGCAATAATTCTGGCAAGTTCACCAACTTCTTCCATTAAAATGGCTGTATTGGTTAATTCACTAAAATACCTAACACCATATTTTTTTATCCATTCATCAACACAATTTTGAGCCTCATTAATTTTCATATTAAGTTGTATTATAAATTATCCGAAACTAAATGTCTTTTTGGTAAAGGAGATTCTATTCCGTTAACATCAAAAGCTTTCTTTAATTCGTGATAAAGTTCACTTGTTACTGAAGAGCCATCTCCTGGTTTACAAAATGGTTTTACATTTATAGTTATTGCGCCATCAGTAACTTTTCCAATTGCAATATTTACGTTTTGAGGTTCAAGAATTAAATTATTGTTTTTAACAACTCCTTTTATAATTTCAATAACTTTATCAATATCGTTTTGTACACCAATTAAAAGCATAACATCTACTCTTATACTTCCATGCCTTGTAACATTTACAATTGTTCCATTGCTTAATGGTCCGTTTGGAAGAATAACAGTTTTATGATCACCAGTTAATAATAAAGTATTAAATATTTGTATTTCTTTAACTTCTCCTGATTGTCCTTGAGCTTCAATAGTATCCCCTACTTTAAATGGTTTAAAAATTAATATTAAAACGCCTCCTGCAAAATTTGATAATGAACCTTGTAAGGCTAAACCTACAGCTAAACCAGCAGCACCTAAAATAGTTACAAAACTTGTTGTACCAATTCCAATCATTCCTGCAACTGTTACAATTAATATAATTTTTAAACCAATGCTAATTAAACTTTTTAAAAAAGTTCGTAAACTAATGTCTAGTTCGCGCCTTAGCATAGCTTTTTCGGCTAGTTTAGAAATTCTTTTAATTAACCATAAACCTATAATTAAAAGTAAAATTGCAACAACAATTTTAGGCGTATAGTCAACAAGTTTTGCAATTATATTATCTGTATATTTTGCAATAATTCCTTTTTCTTGTATAACTGATGATTCAATTTTTTTTATGTTAAGCAAACTATCTACACTCATTTAATTATTTTTTATAATTTCACGGCTATAAATTTAATTATTAACAAGCAATTATTTTAATTTGATTTTAAAAAAAGAAATATTCCTTAATTTTAAATTAGTTGCTATTTTTATTTTTTTTATATATGCTTCTATTTCAAATAACAAGTTAATAGCACAAAATGATAGTTTAAACGACTTAAATTCTAACTCTAAAAATAAATGGGATACCATTAAATATGAAAAATTTAATTATGTTTTAATTGTAGGGTACTATCAACAATACCGAAATTTTGTTAGTGAAATAAAACAAAACATATTTAAAGATTCGCTTAACTTATCTTCAACGCCATTAATGGCTAAATCAAAATTAATTTATGGTTTTGTATTAAATTACGATAAATTTCAATTACAATTTGGTGTAGGCGGAAAAAAACAAAATGATACTTTAAAAACGCCTGAAAGTAAAGTTTTTAATATTGGATTTAGCTTTGGTGATAACCGATGGGTTGTGGAAACCTATTATAGAAAATTTAAAACATTTTATAATAATAATAGCAATTCTATAGATTCTATAAATAAAAAAAATAAAACATTTATTGTATCACCTCAAATGCTTACTTCGTTATTTATAGCCAGAGCAAGTTATTTTACAAATTATAAAAATTTTTCTTATAAAGCTGGTTATGGTTGTAACTTTAGGCAGAAAAAAAGTGCTTTCTCGTGGATAGTTAATGGCGGTGTATCTAATTTTTTATTAAAAAATGATACAAGTATTTTAGCTGGGCCTTCTCAAAAATATTATGGTGAGTATGCTAAACTTAATTACATAAATACTTTTAATTTTGGAGTTGGTGGTGGCGCAGCTTTAAGTATAATATTGTTTAAAGCTTGGTTTGTAAATATAACTGGTACATTAGGACCTGATCTTCAATTTAGAAAATATAATTTAAACCCTGGAATTAGAACAATGACAAATTTATCATGGAGCGGTTATTTTAAATTAAGTGGAGGCTTAAACTTAAAAAAATGTTACCTCATATTAGCCTATTCTAGCGATTATATGTTATTAAATGTAACAGCAATGCAAAACACAATTCAAGCACAAACGGTTTCATTTTTATTAGGCTGGCGTTTTAATACTGGAGCACCAAAACCATGGTATCAAAAATTCCAAAAATCTAAAGTTTACAATATGTTTTAATTAAAATTTTTTAATAATAAATTTAATAATGAACTATACCAATTTAAATGATTGCATAAAAGATTTAGAAAAAAATGGGCATTTAATTCGAATTAAGGAAGAAATTGACCCAAATTTAGAAATGGCTGCAATTCATTTAAAATTATTTTCTAAAAACGGACCAGCTATTTTATTTGAAAACATTAAAGGTTGTAAGTATAGTGCAATAAGTAATTTATTTGGTAATATAGAACGTAGTAAATTTATTTTTAGAAATAATTTACATCATGTACAAACCTTGGTTCAAATTAGAAACAATCCTCTTTTAGCAATTAAAAACCCTGTAAAGTATTTTAAAACTGGTTTAGCAGCTTTTAAAGCTCTTCCAAAGAAAAAAAAATTAAATAAAAGTTTATTTGAAGAAATAAAAATTGATGATTTACCTTTAATTAAACATTGGCCAATGGATGGTGGTGCTTTTATTACTTTACCTCAAGTTTACAGCGAAGATATTGATAAGCCTGGAGTTATGAATAGTAACTTGGGTATGTATAGAATACAATTAAACGGTAATGATTATGTTGTAAATAAAGAAATAGGACTTCACTATCAATTACATAGAGGGATAGGAATTCATCAAACAAAAACAAATAAAAAAAATATTCCATTAAAGGTTTCTATTTTTATAGGTGGGCCTCCAAGTCATACACTTGCAGCTGTAATGCCATTACCAGAAAACATTAGCGAACTAACATTTGCTGGAGTTTTAGCTGGTAAGCGCTTTAATTATGCTTACGATGAAAATGATAATTGTATAAGCTTAGATGCAGATTTCGTAATAACTGGCGAAGTTTATCCTAACGAAAATAAACCCGAAGGACCTTTTGGTGATCACTTAGGATATTACAGTTTAACGCATGATTTTCCACTTATGCGTGTAAATAAAGTTTATGCCAAAAAAAATGCAATTTGGCCATTTACCGTTGTTGGAAGACCGCCTCAAGAAGACACTGCTTTTGGAGCATTAATTCATGAAATTAGTGGAAGCGCAATTCCTAAAGAAATTCCTGGTGTAGTTGAAATTCATGCGGTTGATGCAGCAGGTGTACATCCTTTATTATTAGCAATTGGAAGTGAAAGATATACCCCTTATTTAAAAACAAAACAACCGGCCGAAATTTTAACGCAAGCCAATAGAATTTTAGGTACTGGTCAATTAAGTTTAGCTAAATATTTATTTATCATAGCTGATGACGATAAAAAAATAAATTGCCATAACATTCAAGATTATTTACAATTTGTTTTTGAAAGAATAGATTTTAAAAGGGATTTTCATTTTCAAACTAAAACAACTATTGATACCTTAGATTATAGTGGTGAAGGAATTAATACCGGAAGTAAATTAATTATTGCTGCATGTGGCGAAAAAATTAGAGAATTATCAAAAACTATTCCAGATGTAATTTTAAAAAATAATTTAATTGTTAAACCTAAAATTTTATTACCTGGTGTAATTGCTTTTCAATTTTCTAAATTCACAAATTATGAAAATGCAAAAATTGAAATTGAAAATTTAACTAAAATATTAGCATTAAAAATAGAAGAATTAAAAGGTATAGTTCAATTAATTATTTACGACGATTTTGAATTTTCTGAATCGATAAATGATTACTTATGGATAACCTATACACGTAGCAATCCAAGTCATGATATTTATGGTGTTAACGAATTTATAACTCATAAACATTGGGGCTGTATTGGCCCCATGATAATAGATGCAAGAAAAAAGCCGCATCATGCACCTGAATTAAAATTATTACCTGAAACTGAAAAAGCCATTGAACGTTTTTTTTGTAAAGGAGCTATTTTAGAAAAATGGGCATAATCATAAACATTTTTCTGTTAAAAAGATACAGTTAATAATCTACCTAACTTAGTTAATTCAAATTATTTTTACTTTATGAGTAAAAAGGTACATTTAATTGCAATTGGTGGTAGTGCAATGCACAATATGGCATTAGCATTACACGAAAAAGGATATGTTGTAATAGGAAGTGATGATGAAATAAACGAGCCTAGTAAATCAAGATTACAAAAAGCTGGTTTATTACCAAAAGAAATTGGATGGTTTCCAGAAAAATTATCTAAATCTATTGATGCAGTTATATTGGGAATGCACGCAAGAATTGATAATCCTGAACTTTTAAAAGCAAAAGAATTAGGTTTAAAAATTTATTCTTACCCTGAATATGTTTATGAAGCAACATCAGATAAAACAAGAATTGTAATAGGAGGTAGTCATGGTAAAACTACAATTACTGCAATGATTTTACATGTATTGCATTATTTAAAAATTGAAACCGACTATTTAGTTGGAGCCCAATTAGAAGGCTTTAATACAATGGTAAATTTTAGTAACACATCTAAATACGCTGTTATTGAAGGAGATGAATACTTGGCATCTCCAATTGATAGGAGGCCAAAATTCCATTTATATAAACCTAACATAGCAATTATTAGCGGAATTGCTTGGGATCATATTAATGTTTTTCCAACTTTTGAAAATTACCTTGAGCAATTTGAAAAATTTATTAATTTAATTGAACCTAATGGCCATTTAATTTATTGTAGTAAAGAAGATAATTTAAATACTATTGCTCAAAAAACATATACTCAATTAAAATCAAAAGAGGCTTATGAAATTCCTCAACATGTTATTGAAAATGGTGTTACTTTTTTAATTATTGATGATAAAAAAATACCATTACAAATTTTTGGTAACCATAATTTAATGAACTTAAATGGCGCTAAATTGGTTTGTAATAAAATTGGAATTAATGACGAACAATTTTATACAGCCATACAATCTTTTAAAGGCGCAGCAAAACGATTAGAACTTGTTTACAAAATAAATACATTTAATTTTTATAAAGATTTTGCACACTCTCCTTCAAAATTAAAAGCAACAACCGAGGCTGTTAAAACTCAATTTTTAAATAGAAAAATTATTGCATGTATGGAATTGCACACGTTTAGCAGTTTAACCGAAGAATTTTTATTGCAATATAAAGGCGCTATGGATAATGCAGACGAGGCAATTGTTTATTTTAATCCTCAAACTATTGAACATAAAAAACTTAAAGCCATTACAGTTGAGCAAGTAAAAAAAGCATTTGCAAGAAATGATTTAAAGGTGTTTACTCAAAGTAAAGAAGTTACAGATTATTTGAAATTAAAAAATTGGACAAATTCTGTTTTATTAATGATGAGTAGTGGAAATTTTGATGGTGTAGATTTTAATGTATTTGCTAAAGAATTAAATTATTAAACCATCTTTTAATCTAATTACACGGTCAGTTAAATTACTAATGTCATCTTCGTGAGTTACAATTACAACCGTAATACCTTGTTTATTTGCTTCTTTAAACAAATTCATTATTTCATAACTAGTTGATGAGTCTAATGCACCAGTTGGTTCATCAGCAAAAATAACTTTTGGTTTTGCAACTAAAGCCCTTGCAATTGCAACGCGTTGTTTTTGTCCCCCACTTAATTCACTAGGTAAATGGTTGGCCCATTCTAATAATCCAACTTTTTCTAAATATTCTTTTGCTTTTATGGTGCGCTCTTTTCTTGAAACTTTTTGGTAATATAAGGGTAAAGCAACATTATCAACCGCATTTTTAAATGATAATAAATTAAACGATTGAAAACAAAAACCTAAAAATTTATTTCGTAATTGTGCAGCTTTTTTTTGAGATAAACTTTTATCAATTAACATACCATTTAAATGATAGGTCCCTTCATCATAACCATCTAAAATACCAAGTATATTTAATAATGTAGATTTACCTGAACCAGAAGAACCCATAATTGATACAAATTCACCGGATTTAATTGTTAAATCAATACCTTTTAATACAGGAAATGATGTTTTACCTAATTGATAAGCTTTTTTAATATTTTTTAATTCTATCAACTTATTTGTGCAATATTATAATTATTATTTGAATTTAATGTAATTTAAATTTTAAAAAATATTAATTTTAATTATGAGAAAAATTTTATTTGTTTGTTTAGGAAATATTTGCCGATCGCCTTTAGCTGAAGGGATTTGTTTACATTTAATTAAGGAATATAATATTAAAAACGTAAGTGTTGATTCTGCTGGTACAGCAAATTATCATGTAAATGAAAACCCTGATAAACGAACCATAGCCAATGCAAAAAAACATAACATTGATTTGAGTGAATTAAAAGCCAGACAGTTTAATCAATCTGATTTTTCTTCTTTTGATGAGATTTATGTTATGGATAATTCTAATTACAAAAATGTAATTCGTTTAGCAACAAACACTCAAGAAAAAGAAAAAGTAAAATTATTTTTAAGTATTGGTAATTTTGAAAGTGAAAATGTACCAGACCCTTATTATGGAAATGAAAATGATTTTGAAAATGTTTTTAATTTAATATTTAGTGCTTCAAAACAATTATTAAAAATTAAATAAATTTAAAGTTTAAAACTAAGCGTTAATTTATAAGTAAAGTTTTTTGCATTATCCTCAAAACTATAATTACCATATCTGTAAAATACACCAATTCCATAAGCTGTATTATTATATGTAATTAAACCGTTTAACCTTAACCCTACTTCAGAATAACCTTTATCTATACTTCTAATAGCTAAATTTGTAATATTATCTGGGTTATTAAGTTTTCCAATTCCATAATTATGTAATAAATCAATATTTGGATTAAAGTATTTGTTTTTTCTAATTATTGGTCCGGTATTGTAATTTAAAAATATAGCTGCAAACTTTGAACTAACAAATTCATTCAAATACATTGTTTCAAAAGTGTTTTGCACACTTAACCAATATTTATCTGTATTGCTTCCAAAATTATTATATTGTAAACTATAAGGAACATTTCCAGTAACAATACCAGCTAGTAATTGATAAGTAAAAGAACCTTTAATTTTTAATTTAATATTTTGTAAAACTTTAAAATTAATTTTATTATACTCAAAACTACTTTTATAACCATATAGTTGAGTATTTATTCCCTTAGCAAATGATAAATAAAATTGGGGCCATTTACTACCAATAGGCATTAAAAAATTAAAATTTTGAATGTACTTTTGTTTTGGCCAATATTTTAATTGAAAACCAATTTCATTAAAATTAAAGCTGTTAATTGTATTTTTTAAAGTAAAATTTTCATAATCAGCATATCCAAACTTACTATTAATTTGTTTAGTTGTAAAATAGGCATTTGAAGAAATAGAGCCTTTATTAAAATTTAAAGCTAACCTAGCTGCTCCAATTTTATCCATTTCTTTAATTAATAAATTGCGGTTAGAAGTTAAATTCTGTAATAAAGAAAATTCATTAATAGTAGTAAAACCAGCGGTTTCCTCAACATCTTTATACAATTCAGATGATAAATAAATAGATTGAAATTTATTAAAATAGATGTTTGTAAAAGCACCATATTTAAACTGTTTATCTGTAAAACCATAAGCACCATAAACTCCAACTTTTAAAAATCTACTTAATTTATTTGAAGTACTAAAACCACTACCTAATCTAAAACCTTCATACTGATTAGCATTAATTAAATATTTTAAATCATAATCAAAATAACCCAAATTAATTTTACCTTGCATCAATACATTAAGCCATTTTATTTTTTTATCCATTTTAGCTTCTTTACCTAAACTATCTAAAACTTTATAGGTTGTAATTTCTTTATTAGAAATAGAATCTACTCTTTTTTCATTCCAAAAAAGTTCATTTCGTTTTAATTCTAATTTATCATTATAAACACTCAACCATTTATCTTTAATTTTAAAAACAGTATCAATATTAGCTTTTGTAACGTATTGTTTTGAAACTGCTTTTATAAAATTACCTTTATCGTTAACATTAATTGATTTAAAAATTATTTCGGTTTTGAGTTGATTGGGAAACCAATAATTACTATCAATTTTAGTGTAAAGTTGTTGAATTGTAACTTCATTTTCATTTTCAGAAATTTGACTTGGTTTGGCAATAACATTACTTAAAACAAAATCAGATTTGTTTATGTAAAGTAAACCTTCTACTGCTTTTACGGTAATATTTTTTTTAGGAGCAAACCTTATAACTAGTGTTGTATCATTATTTTGAACAACAGTATCTGTAATTGTAAACCAATAACGTTGGTGAGTTCCTTTAAGTAATGGATTTACATACTCTATCCCTAATACATTTATTTTATCATTATAAAATGTAAAAGATTGCATTTGAGATGCAAAATTTCCAAAAGATTGCGTTTTTAAACCAGACGTTCGAGAAGCTATAATTTTTTCTTGTGAATTATTTTTGTATTGATATTTTTTTTCAGTTACAGATTCTATTAAAAATAAATACTGCTTATTTAAAAGTGAATCTTTACTAAACTTTACTTCCTCGCCTTTGATATCACTAATAGTAAAATAAGTTTTTGAATAAGTTTCGCAAATGTAATTTTTTAAATTATTGATGTTATGTTTTTCTTTTCTTTTTATTACTTCATTAATTATTTTGTTTGCAGGATTATCAGAGGCTTTAACTTCAATTTCAAGTAAATTAATTTCTTTTGAATTTAGTTTTATTATTAATTTATTATAATTACTAATATCTGAAATTAAGATGTTCTTTTTTTCATAACCAATTAAACTAATTTCAATTTCATTAATTGATGGGTTTAAATTGAAATTAAAATTCCCATCAATATCAGCTGTTACGCCATTATTTGTTCCCTTAAATTGTATTGTAGCAAACGGTAAAGCTTCGTTAGATTTTGAATCAATAACCTTACCTTTAATTTGAGTTTGCGAAAAAGTTGTGGAATAAAACAAACAAAACAAGCAAATTATAACTTGTTTAAAGATGAGTTTAATTTTATTCATTTTAACACTTACAAAGGAATGTTTCCGTGTTTCTTTTTAGGTAATTTATCTACTTTGTTTTCAAGCATTTTAAATGCTTTAATTAATTTTAATCTGGTTTCTTCAGGTTTAATTACTTCGTCAATAAATCCTCTTTCAGCTGCACGGTATGGGTTTGCAAACATTTCTTGGTATTCAGCTTCTTTTTCTTTCCATTTTTCTTCTTTATTTTTTGCCGAACTAATTTCATTTTTAAAAATAATTTCTGCTGCTCCTTTTGCTCCCATTACTGCAATTTCAGCAGTAGGCCATGCGTAATTCATATCTGCACCAATATGTTTACTATTCATTACATCGTATGCACCACCATAGGCTTTACGAGTAATAACAGTAACGCGCGGAACAGTAGCTTCACTAAAAGCATATAATAATTTTGCACCATTAGTAATTATTGCATTCCATTCTTGGTCTGTACCTGGTAAAAAACCTGGTACATCTTCAAAAACTAATAAAGGAATATTAAAACTATCACAAAATCTAACAAATCGTGCGGCTTTAGTACTTGAATGGATATCTAAAACCCCTGCTAAAACAGCAGGTTGATTAGCAACTATACCTATACTTTTCCCTGCTAATCTAGCAAAACCAACAACTATATTTTCTGCAAACAATTTATGTACTTCTAAAAAAGAATTTTCATCAATTACTTTTTCAATTACTTCTCTAATATCATAAGGCTGGTTTGCATTATCTGGTATAATGGAGTTTAGTTCAGTTCTTAATTCATTGGTTTGTTCGTAAGGTATTGATGGCGCATCTTCTTCACAATTTTGAGGTATGTAACTTAATAAACTTTTAATATGATTAATGGCTTCAATTTCGTTAGCACAAGCAAAATGCGTAACACCACTTTTACTAGCGTGTGTTAATGCACCACCTAATTCTTCGCTGGTAACTTCTTCATGTGTAACAGTTTTTACTACATTTGGACCAGTAACAAACATGTAACTGGTGTTTTCAACCATTAAAATAAAATCTGTAATGGCAGGACTATAAACTGCTCCACCGGCACATGGCCCCATAATAGCACTTAATTGAGTAATTACGCCACTACTTCTTACGTTTCTATAAAAAATATCTGCATATCCACCTAAACTTACAACACCTTCTTGAATGCGAGCACCGCCACTATCATTTAAACCTATTACAGGGGCACCATTTTTCATGGCCAAATCCATAATTTTACAAATTTTTTCAGCATGAGTTTCTGATAATGAACCTCCAAAAACTGTAAAATCTTGAGAAAAAACATATACTAATCTTCCGCTTATAGTACCGTATCCTGTTACAACGCCATCACCTAAATATTTTTCGTTATCTAAGCCAAAATCGTTACTACGGTGTTGTACTAACATACCTATTTCTTCAAAACTATTTTCATCTAATAAAAAATGAATACGTTCGCGAGCGGTTAATTTTCCTTTTTTATGTTGAGCATCTATTCGTTTTTGTCCACCACCTAAAAGTGCTTCGG
>CAZAPH010000062.1:0-18226 GCA_964487105.1 uncultured Akkermansia sp. | reverse complement strand
CATCTGTGGCTGCTTTTATAGGCATATCAATTGCATTATTTTTTGGTAAGGGATATGAAGCTGCTGATGATTGGGCAGCGCTTTTAGCCTCAGGCGCAATTTTATACAATAGTTATAAAATATTTAGACCAGCTTTGGGCGAAATAATGGATGAAAGTTTAAACGAAGATTTAGTTGAAGAGATTAGAAAAATAGCAATAACTGTTAATGGTGTTTTAGGAACCGAAAAATGTTACATTCGCAAATCTGGTTTAAAATTTTATGTTGATTTACATGCAAGTGTAAATGGAGATTTAAGTGTAAAAGAAGGCCATTTTATTGCACACCAATTAAAAGATAAACTTATGGAAAAACTACCCACATTAGGGGATGTTCTAATTCATATAGAACCAAATTAATTAGTAATTTTTAATTATCTAATTCTATCAGCGCTTTTTAAAAGTTCAATATCTTTTTTAATAAATAAAGAAGCCACAAAACTATCAACAATCATTACAGCAACAAAAATTGGAGTTATAAAACCTTTGGTAACTTGCATACCCTCTTTTAGCTCAAAAAAAGGTGTAAAAATAATTAACCCTAATAACACTAAGCCTGTTACACAAATTGTATAACATAATTTTAGTTGTAACTCACGTTTTTTATATAAAAAAATTGTTGCAAAACTTAAACTTAAAATTAAAAAATTTAAAGCAATAGCTATTGAGAAAGCTGAATTTGTTTGTATTGTACCAGTTGGTATTAAGGCTAGTTCAAACTTTTTATCAATTAAAGTAATTTCGGCATAGGGTAAAAATAACAGTAATGAACTAAAAAGAGCAATACTTAGTAAAAGCAAACTTTGTTTTCTTTGAATCATGTTTAAAATTTATAATCTTTATAAGTGCTTGTAAATTCAGCATCTTCAAATTTAGGATTTACTTGTAAAAAGAAATAATTGTATTCTTCAAATAAACCTACATCATCTAAAATTTTTACACTTATTGGTACTAAATAAAATTTATCTAAGTACAATGCAACTTGTTTACAATACCAAGTTGGTACTTTAATAATTTCTCCTTTTTTTAAAATATCAAAATAATCTTTAAATTTTCTGTTTTTTTCTAAAATCATATACTCACTAACAAAAAGTTTACGGGCAATAGATGTAATGTTTTCATTATCACCAACAACATAATCAGTAAAACCAAAATTTTTATTATTTATAATTACCTTATAACACATTCTGTTGTTTATTTTTTCTTCACCTTCTAAACTAAATGCATCATCAAAATTATCGCCCATTTTATTGGCACTGTATTCAATAATATTAGCTAAATAATCATAACCCATTTCGTTTAAGGTATGATGTTGATCTTGCCGCATTAAATCGCCCATGGGGTCTAAATTTAAATTAAAGTAAGGGAAAGAGTTTGGCTTAACTAAAGCTTTTCCTTTATTTGTTCCTTCTACCCATAACACTTCTATACCTTTAATGTATAAATAAATTTTACGGGGTTTTTTTTGAAATTTAACTGAACTTTGGTAAAAGTTATAAGTTCCTTTTCGGCTTCTTTCAGTAATTTTTAGATGATATTTTAAAGCTTTAACCTCTTTTATTGCTTTTAATGATTTAGTAATTAGTGTTTTACAGTTAGTTTCATCGTGATTTCCATCTTGTTTAAAAGCAAATCCAAAAAAAAGCAAAACAAAAATTAAACTAAATCTTATCCAATTCATTATTTGGCAAAAATAACACTTCCTTTTAATTATTTGGTTTAAAAAATGTAAAATAGTTTTATTGTAAAGTTTAATTTATTTCAGTAAATTAGTTTTTTAAAATTATATTTGTAGCCCTCTTATAAAAAAATGAATGTAAACCATATAGTTAGTAAAGCTATTCCTAAATTGTTACAACACTATCAATTTTTGGTTATCCCTAATTTTGGAGCATTAATTTTAAATTATAAAAGTGCACATATTAAACAAATCCAAGGCGTTATTTACCCACCGGGTTATTGGGTAAGTTTTAATTCTAACATTAAACATAACGATGGTCAATTTGCTAATTATTTAAGTGCTGAGCTAAAATGTTCTTTAACCGATGCAAATACCCATTTATCTGATTTTGCAAATTATTGTAATGCTATTTTACAAAACAAAGCTCGAATAACTATTGATGGAGTTGGTTTTTTTTATTTTGATTTAGAAAATAACTTAAGTTTTGAACCCAATCTTACACATCAATTTAATAAAGATAGTTTTGGACTATCTTCCATAAAAATTGAAGAATTAAAACAAGAAGAACCTCAAATTGAAAATGAAACAAAAATTATTTCAATTACAAACCCTGATTTAAAAGTTATAAATAAAAAAAGATGGCAAAAATTTGCCTCAGCAGCCGTAATTGCCTTAGCCATGTTTACATTAATAGGTTTTGCAATAGTTAATAACCCAATAAAAGGTAAAATGCTTGCTTCGTTTTTTATAGGAAATAACAACCCAACTTATAGTCCTATCCAATATGCCGAGCTTGAATTAAAAAATTCAAATAATATAAATAAAGATTTAATTTTTAATGCTAATGGCTATGCCGAGGTTGAACTTAATGAAACAAAATTAGCTGTAAACAATAATTATTCAACGCAAAATTCAACTTCTAAAACATTAAATAATCATACTTCAAACTACTCTAAAAATAAATTTTATATTGTTGTTGGTTGTTTTAGTCAGTTACAAAATGCTCAAAAATTAGTAAATAAATTTAACCAACAAGGAATACAATTGTATATAAGTGGTACCAATAATAAAGGCATGCATGTAGTAAGTTGCGGCTCCTATAATTCTAAAAATGAAGCTATTACAGATTTAAGTTCTATTAAATCTAACTTTCCTAATGCTTGGATAAAAAATCCTGAAAATTAATCCTGACAAATTTACCTTCAATTAAAATTTTAAATAGGCATTTTGTCAATTTTATGGCAGATTGTTGTGTTGGCATACTTTATGATTAAGACCTATAAAATTTAAAAACTTTAATATGGCAAAAACAAATGTAAATGTAAAACCCTTAGCTGATAGAGTACTTGTTGAATCGGCTCCGGCTGAAACAAAAACAGCAGGCGGAATTATAATTCCAGATACAGCAAAAGAAAAACCAATGCGCGGTAAAATTGTAGCAGTGGGTAATGGTAAAAAAGACGAACCACTTACAGTAAAAGTAGGAGATACTGTACTTTACGGTAAATATGCAGGTACAGAAATTACTATAGATGGTAAAGATTTTTTAATCATGAAAGAAAGCGATATTTACGCAATTATTTAATTTAAACGAATATTAAAAACAAAATTATGTCAAAAGAAATAAGTTTTAATGTTGAAGGACGTGATGCTTTAAAACGCGGAGTTGATGCATTAGCATATGCAGTAAAAGTTACTTTAGGTCCTAAAGGTCGAAATGTAATTATTGATAAAAAATTTGGTTCACCAGCAATTACTAAAGATGGTGTAACTGTTGCAAAAGAAATAGAATTAAGTCACCCAGTTGAAAATATGGGCGCTCAATTATTAAAAGAAGTAGCAAGTAAGACAGCTGATTTAGCAGGTGATGGTACAACTACAGCGACTGTTTTAGGGCAAGCTATTGTTACAGCTGGTTTAAAAAATGTAGCCGCAGGCGCAAATCCAATGGATTTAAAACGTGGTATTGATAAAGCTGTAGCAAATGTTGTTGAAAACCTACAAAAACAATCTACACCAGTAGGAAACGACAATAAAAAAATTGAACAAGTAGCAACAATTTCTGCTAACAATGATAATGCCATTGGAAAATTAATTGCAGAAGCAATGCAAAAAGTTAAAAAAGAAGGGGTTATAACTGTTGAAGAAGCTAAAGGAACTGAAACTACTGTAGAAATAGTTGAAGGTATGGAATTTGACCGTGGTTATATCTCTCCATACTTTGTAACTAATGTGGATAAAATGGAAGCCGTTTTAGAAAGCCCTTATATTTTAATTTACGAGAAAAAAATAAGTGCAATGAAAGAATTATTACCAATTCTTGAAAAAGCAGTTCAAACCGGTAAACCTTTATTAATAATTGCCGAAGATTTAGATGGCGAAGCTTTACAAACTTTAGTGGTAAACCGTTTACGTGCTAATTTAAAAATTTGTGCTGTTAAAGCTCCTGGTTTTGGCGATCGCCGTAAAGCCATGTTAGAAGATATTGCCATTTTAACTGGTGGTACTTTTATTAGCGAAGAACAAGGCCGTAAATTAGAAGATGCACAATTAACTGATTTAGGTCGTGCCGAAAAAATTACTATTGATAAAGAAAATACAACTATTGTAAATGGTGCTGGTAAAAAAGCCGAAATTACAAGCAGAGTTAATCAAATTAAAGCTCAAATAGAAACTACAACAAGCGATTACGATAAAGAAAAATTACAAGAACGTTTAGCTAAATTAGCTGGCGGGGTTGCAGTTCTTTATGTTGGTGCAGCTACTGAAGTTGAAATGAAAGAGAAAAAAGATAGAGTAGATGATGCTTTAGCTGCTACGCGTGCTGCTGTTGAAGAAGGAATTGTAGCCGGTGGTGGTACTGCTTATATCCGTTGCATTAATAGTTTAGAAAAATTAAAAGGTGCAAATGATGATGAAAATACTGGTATTCAAATTGTAAAACGTGCAATTGAAGAACCTTTACGTCAAATTTGCGCTAACGCAGGTATAGAAGGAAGTATAATTGTACACAATGTGCGCGAAGGTAAAGACGATTATGGTTTTAATGCTCGTACCGAAAAATTTGAAAACCTATTAAAAGCAGGTGTAATTGATCCTACTAAAGTTAGCCGTATTGCTTTAGAAAATGCAGCTTCTGTGGCAGGTATGTTATTAACTACTGATTGTGTTATAAGCGAGAAAAAAGAAGAAAAAGCTCCAGCAATGCCAGGTGGTATGCCAGGTGGTATGGATGGAATGATGTAAACTTTAATTTCACTAAATAATTAAAGCCGAGTTTTATACTCGGCTTTTTTGTTTTTTTATAAACATTCTTACTTAAGTTTTAAAATTCAGCAAATCATTTTACTTTATATTTTGTAATTTTGCGCAACTTAAAATCTTTAATAATGGAAACATTAAATAAAACAAATTCAAATTATCAATCGCAATTAAACGATTGGATTAGCCACGAAAAAGCAGCAATTGATTTAATTAGTGCAGTGGGTAAACTTTGGTTCGAAAAATCAATCGAATTAATTTTATTTAGAAATCAATTATTTGATAGAAGTGCAAGCGAAATAATGAACTTGCATTTATATGCTAAAAATATAGTTAAAAAACCTATTACAGTTTTTGATACCGTTACTTTGGCAAATGATATTTTAAATTCAAACATTGGTGCAGGACGTGTAGATATTGGAAAATTAGCATTTGAATGGTTACAAGAAAAAAGTAATTATAAAACTAGTACTGATTTTATTAATGATAAATTAAAACACTTAACCGGAAATAACAATTCTATTACTCCTAAAGATGTTGTTTTATATGGCTTTGGGCGTATTGGTAGGTTAGCCGCGCGCGAAATTATTGGCCAAGCTGGTAAAGGCGAACAATTGCGTTTACGCGCCATTGTAACTAGAGGCGGAAGCGCTGAAGAAATTGTAAAACGTGCCGATTTATTAAGAACAGATTCTGTACATGGTCCATTCCCTGGTACTGTAATTGAAGATTTAGAAAACAAAGCTTTAATTATTAATGGCCATACGGTGCACATGATAGATGCTAAAAACCCTGAAGATGTTGATTATACGGCTTATGGCATTAATAACGCTTTATTAATTGATAACACTGGTGTTTTTAGAGATGATAAAGAACTTAGTCGCCATTTATCGGCAAAAGGTATTGATAAAGTTTTGTTAACTGCTCCTGCAAAAGGCGATGTACCTAATGTTGTGCATGGTGTTAATCACGAAACGGTTGATTTAAAAAAACAACGTATATTTTCTGCGGCAAGTTGTACAACTAACGCAATTATGCCAATTTTATTTGTAATTGATAAAGAGTTGGGTATTCAAAAAGGACATATAGAAACTGTTCACTCATATACCAATGATCAAAATTTATTAGATAATTACCATAAAAAATACCGCCGCGGCCGCAGTGCTGCATTAAATATGGTTATTACCGAAACTGGAGCTGAAAGTGCATTAAAAAAAGTATTACCACATTTAGCTGGTAAATTTACAGCAAACTCGGTTCGTGTACCAACCCCTAATGTAAGTTTAGCAATATTAAACTTAAATATTAATAAAGAAGTTACACGCGATGAAGTAAATGAAATTGTACGCAAATATGCTTTAAATGGCGCTTTGGTTGAACAAATACAATATGCTTTTAGTAACGAATTGGTAAGTACCGATGTTATTGGAAACCCTTGCCCAAGTGTGTTTGATAGCCAGGCAACTATTATTTCGCCAGATAAAAAAAGCATTGTGCTTTACGTTTGGTACGATAATGAGTATGGTTACACTCGCCAAGTTATTCGCTTTAGTAAACATATTAGCGAAGTAAGAAGACCGGTTTATTATTAATAAATAATTTTATTTTTAAGTTCCATCAAAAAAAATTGATGGAATTTTTATTTATGATTGGTACAGATATTAAAATAGCTCAATTAAATCTAGAGAATAATAAACTAGTTGCCATTCCTACCGAAACGGTTTACGGACTTGCGGCAAATGGCTTAAACGAAAATGCTGTGCTTAAAATATTTGAAGCCAAACAACGCCCTTTTTTTGACCCATTAATTTTACATGTAAATAGCATTGATAAGGTTAAGCAATTAACAACAAGTTTTGACCCACGCTTAAAAAGCTTGGCTCAAAATTTTTGGCCAGGCCCTTTAACATTACTTTTGCCTAAAAGTAACGTGGTGCCAGATATTGTAACAAGTGGATTAAATAATGTTGCTGTTAGAATTCCTAATCACCCATTAACACTTAAATTATTAAGTGAATTAAATTTTCCTTTAGCTGCACCAAGTGCTAATCCGTTTGGTTATATTAGCCCAACTTGTGCTGCGCATGTACAAAAACAATTAGGCAATAAAGTTGATTATATTTTAGATGGCGGCACTTGCGAAGTTGGTTTAGAAAGTAGTATAGTGGGTATTGAAGATGACAAAGTTTGTGTTTATAGGTTGGGTGGCTTAAGTATTGAGCAAATTGAAAGTGTAATTGGTAAAGTTGAAATTAAAATTAACACATCAAGCAATCCTAAAGTACCAGGACAATTAAAAAGCCATTATGCGCCTAAAAAACCTTTATTTATTGGCGATTTTGAAAAGCTAATAATTGAAAATAAAGACAAAAAAATAATTTGTATTTGTTTTGGTAATAAAACACCATTAAACAACACTATTAAAGTTTTAAATTTATCAAAAGAAGAAAATTTAACCGAAGCAGCAAAAAATTTATTTAAACTATTGCGTGAGGCAGATGAAATGGAAGGAGATGTTATTATTACTAATTTTGTTACTAACACAGGGCTTGGCCTAGCAATTAATGATAGGTTAACAAGAGCAGCAGCAAAATAATAATTTTATAGTTTAATTAACTTAATTGTTTCAGTGCCTTCTTTACTACTTATTTCTAAAAAGTAAATGCCTGCTTTTTCATTTATTATTATAGTGTTGTTTTTACTAATTTCAAAATTTATTGTTTTACCAATTGTATTATATATTTTTATTTGATTGGGGTTTATTTCGGCATTAATAAAAAACTCATTATTAAATGGGTTAGGGTATATACTTAATGATTTGTTAGCGTAATTGTTTATACCTGTTGGTGTAACACAAACGCCATTATTTGTTAAGTATTTGCTTTTTGGCGATGGGTTTGTGTTTAAACCAAAATTGCTATTGTTTAAAATAATATTACCATAACTTGTAAGGCTATTAAAGTTTCCATTTGTGCTAATTTGTCTGGCACTGCACCCATCATGGTCCCAAACCCAAGCTAACCAGCCTACTTTTTTTGTTTTACAATAATTTAATAATGGTTGGTAATTAAGTGTGTATTGGCACATACTTACATCATCTTGTAAGTTAGCAATTTCTCCTAAAATAAAGGGTATGTTTTGTGCAATTACGCTATTAATTTTTGTAGCCATTTGTAAACTATCGTTACTTGCATAGCCGTACCAATAAGCGTGTGCACTAAAAATTAAATTGTGTTTGGGGTCAAATGTAATTAAAGCATTAGCAGTTGTACTTGTAGTAAATGCTCCAGAGTTTTGTCCACAATCTGGCGCATCAATTAATAATGGAAAGTCAAACCCTGCAACTGAACGTAAATTGGTTATAATGGTTTGGTAGGTGTTTTTATAGGTAGTTAATGCTGAACTAGGATTACCTGCCCACATAACCTGTAATGTTTCGTTGGCAATATTTACAATTAAGCTATGCTTGTATTTATTAATTATAGGTAATACGTTTGATGATGTAAACCAATTTGCACCTGCAATAAGGCTAGCTGTATTGTTTGCACATGTAAAGTCATGAATTTCAAGAATTGGAATTATTTTTGCTTGAATACATTTACTTAATACACTATCTAACGCAACATAGTTACTGTAAGTGGGTGCTGATGAGTTTGCATACCACGCAATTCTAACAGTATTAGCGCCACTCATAGCTATTTGATTAATTTTTAAATCGCTAAGTGTATAGCCCCAATTATATGGAGCATAATTTACACCACGCAAGGTTAAAGTATCGCCACAGGGACCTAAAATATATTGGTTGGAAGTATGAATAAAATTTGAGGTTTGTGAATTAATTGTGAACGCAATTAATAATGTAATTAAGGGTAAAATATTTTTTATCATTTATAATTTTTAATTTAATATATTAAATATAATAAATTAAATTAATTATTCCAAAAAGTATAAATCATCGAAAGGTGAATTTACAGGAGTTCCAAGATTAATAGGTTTTTTCCATTTATTGTTTTCAGTATCCCATTCACTTCTATAAATATCGTACCCACCAATTCCTTTAAAACCTTTAGATGAAAAATACAAGTATTTTCCATCTTTAGAAAGGCTAGGAAATTCTTCATCTGCATCAGTGTTTATATCATCAATTTTATAAGGAGTACTCCATTTGCCATTACCTAATTTTTTTAATTGATAAATATCTTTACTTCCATTTTCGTTATCGCCATAACTTGTTGTATAAATAGTAGTTTTATCGGGTGTTAAATAAAAAAGTGCTTTATAATTTTTCTTTTTATCAACAATTGAACGAATATCTTCAGTTGACATTAATATTTTGCCGCCACTTTCTAATTGAGTTATACTGTTTTGTATGGTGTTTAAATCAACTCTTTTTTTATCATACACTTCTAAAACTAATCTAGGTTTATTTATTAATTCAATAGCGTTTGTGCAATTTTCAATTTCTTTATCAACATGCTTTAATTGAGCATCGTTAGCTTCTGTAATTTGATATTTTTTAAACAACTGTATTGCATTGGTAAATTGATAATTCTCTTGATATGCTTTAGCTAAAAAGTAATAAATATTATTAGGTAATTCTTTAGATTTAATTGCAATTTCTAATTCTTTAATACATTCTGTTTTATCACGTTTTGTATAATAAAGACTAATACCATATTTGTAATGTTGTAATGCTGTAAAATTGAGTATTGGAGATAGTTTATATAAAATTAAAGCAGTTTCTTGAAAATTATTTTGATCAAACATTTTTTCAGCCAATTCTAAATCAGTTTTATCTTTTTCGGCATCTTGCGCTGTACGTGAAATTTTTTTTGTTGCAATACTAGGAGAATTATTATTTTCTTTAATAATTGGTTTTGGTAAATTATCTAAATCAACTTTATCAGATTCGTATTGAGTAAAGTAATTTGTAATTTTTAATGCTTTTTTATTTTTTTCTTTAACACAACGTAAAATTTGTTTTAAAACATAATCTCCTCTTTTTTGAGGGATTTCAAACGAACTTGTAATCTCATGATAACCTTCAGATTCTATTGACACATCATATTTTGTGCCAGGTGAAAGAATAAATAAATAATTCCCGGTTTGAGAATTAGTTTTATACACACCAGCTAATTCGCCAGTACTATTATTAAATAAAGTAATTAGTGCATCTTTAGTAATACTTGTGTCGGTTACTGCATTAAAATTTCCTTTAATAACATAATAATCATTTTCGCTAGATGGTAGTTTAATAAAAAGTTGTTCGGTAGTATTTTCTTTTCGGTTACTAAAATAAAATGCATTTTTTTCTGTTGAATCGGTTATAAACATATAATCGTCAAAAGGAGAGTTAATTGGATAACCTAAATTTATTGGTTTACTCCAATCGCTTGTAGTATCTGGTCGCGTACATTTAAAAATATCTAATCCTCCCATACTGTTATGACCTCTACTGCTAAAATAAAGAGTTAAACCATTAGATGAAACGTAAGGATAGTTTTCTTCGTAAGGTGTATTAATATCAGAACTTAATTCAGATGAAGCACTTAGTTTACCGTTAGGTAAAATTAGATTTTTATATAGATCTAAATTTATTTTTGGTTTGTTAGAATGAGCTACATATACAAAATAACGTTGATTAAAATTAGTTAAAATTAATTTTTTCTTTTTTAATTTATCAGTAGCATTATTAAACAAATCTGTTTTATAACGTAAACGATTACCAATAATTTCTGTAGCACAATTGGCTAAAATATCAGTTTCGTTACATGTTTGACGTTTAATTACATTAATATTTAAAGGAGATGCCATTAATTCATTACCACTTGTACAGTTATTTATAAGTAAATCAATTTCATACTTTAATAATTCATCAGGTTTGGCTTTAATTTTAAATAAGTTAAAACAATTTATAGCGTCATTAAATAAATAAGCATTCATGTATGATTTACCTAAGTAGTAAAACACATCGTTATTAATGTCTTTAACAGTTGAGGCAATTTGTAAAGATTGAATAGTTTTTAATTTATTTTTATTTAATTTAAATTGGCTAACTCCAAAATAATAATTGTAAAAAGGTTCTAACGGGTCTTTCTGTAAAAGTTCAGAAAATTGTAGTGATGCGATTTCATATTTTTTAGCCATAAAGGAAGCTAAAGCAATTACTGGTTTTTTTCTTTCTTCTTCTAATTGTTGTTTAACAATTTCATCAATTTTAGAATTGCTTTTTAATTTAACAGGAACTGTTTTACCTGCAGAAGTATATTCTAAAAGTTCATTATTTGAAGTTAAAATTTCAGTTGTATCATTAATAGATTTTATATAAGCAACTTTTTCATTTTCATCAGTAAAATAATTATTTACATTTATAATTCCTTTTTTATCAATTTTTTGAACTGTTATATGTTGTTTACAAACATCGTAATCTGTTTTTAAAGGAACTTCTAAAATTTCTCTAAACATACCATATTCTGCTAACTCCAATTTCATTAAATACCTTACATTTGGTATTACACATAATAAGTAGGCGCCAGTATATTGGTTGCTAAAGTATGAACCAACTAATTGATTGTTACTTGTGTTATAAAGTGAAATTTTTATTTTTTTAAATTTAGGATTGTCTAAAGCTTCAAATTTTCCTTTAACTATAACAACATTAATACTATCAGTATATGGTATTGTTTTATAAACATCAAATTTAGAATCCTCACTATACCTGTTTGATACTAAAAAAACAAATTTTTTAGTTCGAGGGGCAAAAAAATCATCAGTAGCTTGAGTTTTATTTTTTAAACTATCTATTTGCGAAATAATTAATTTTGATAAAAACACAAAAAGAAAAAAATATTTAAATTTTAAATTCAATTATAAATTTTATAAAAGGGTTAAAGATATAATAATTTTAATTTTTCATTACTCTTGTATGTAAATTCTTTTTACACGAGATGAAACACTTGTTAAAACTTCATACGTAATTGTATTTAAAGCATTAGCTATTTGTGTTAACTCTATTGTATTACTAAAAATAATTACTTCATCACCTTCATTACAATTAATAGCTGTAACATCAACCATACACATATCCATACAAATATTACCTATTGTTTTACAAAATGTATTATTAATATATACACCATGTTTACCATTTCCTAATTGTCTATTAAATCCATCAGCATATCCAATAGGAATTGTTGCAATTGTTATATTGTTTTCTGCAATTGCATTTCTATTGTAACCTATACTTTCGTTTTTATTTACTTTTTTTATTTGAGATATTTTAGTGCTTAGTTTACCTACGTGTTGTAGGCTGTTTTGCTCTTCTATATTTACACCTATACCATACATACCTATTCCTAATCTTACCATATCAAAATGTGCATTTTTAAATCTTGTAATTCCGCCTGAATTACAAATATGTTTTAAAGTTGTACACTTCAATTCAGTTTCTATTTTAGAAGTTATAGCATTAAATATTTTAATTTGATGGTTTGTAAATTCATCTAAATTAGGGTTGTCACTTCCAACTAAATGCGAAAAAATAGAAGCAATTTTTAATTGATTGTTTTTATTTAAAATAGAAATTAATTCGTCTATATTATTTTCTTCAAATCCTAACCTATGCATACCAGTGTCAATTTTTAAGTGAATAGGGTAGGGTTCTGAAATAGCATATTTATTTAAACAGTTAATAAATTCATTTAATATTCTAATAGAATAAATTTCTGGTTCTAATTGATAAGTTATTATGTCATCTAATGAATCAATTTCAGGATTCATAACCATTATTGGTAACTTAATTTGAGAATCACGTAATTCAACACCCTCATCAGTATAGGCAACTGCCAAATAATTAATGCCGTTATATTGTAATGTTTTAGCAATTTCAGAACTACCATTTCCATAACCGGTAGCCTTTATCATTGCCATAATTTTTGTGTTTGTGTTTAATATACTTTTATAATAGTTAATATTATCAACTATTTTATTTAAGTTAATTTCAAACACCGTATCATGACTTTTTTGTTGTAATAATTTACTTATTGCCTCAAAACCAAAACTTCGCGCACCTTTTAAAAGTATAGTGGAATTGCTAAATTGAAATTCAATTAATTTAAATTGATGGATAAAATTAGTTGTATCAGTATAAAATATTGAATTAGAGGGAAATATAAATTTATGTTTTAAAATTTCTGTTCCTATTCCAATTAATAGATCTACTTTATTTATACTAATTAATTGTGAAATGTTATTATACAATTGGTTTGCAATATAGCCCGATTGTTCAATGTCTGAAATAATAACAATTTTTTTAAATCTTCTATGTTGTTGCTCTTGAAATGATAAAGCTATTTTTAAAGAATCATAATCTGAATTATAAAAATCATTTATTAATAAAGAATTTTTAATTCCATTTTTAATTTCTAATCTTAAAGCTATAGGATGTAATTGTTTTATTCCCTCTTGTATTTGATTAATATTGTAGTTTAAGTACATTAATAAACCTACACAAGTTGCTATATTACTTATTGAAGCTTCATCAATTAAACTTGTATATAAATTAAAATTATTATTTAAATAATTAATTTCTATATGGTTATTATTAATTTTATAAGTTAAATCACCATTTTTTTGATTAATAATTAGTTTATTATTTAATAAATTAACCGGTAAATTGTGTTGTGTTAATCCGTTTATAATTATAAATTTTGAAGATTGAAAAAGTTTTAATTTTTCAGTAATTTTTTCTTCAGTATTTTTAAATCCACTACTGTGTGCATCGCCTAATGAGGTAAATATTCCAATGGTTGGTTTAATGATGTTATGCAATACTTCCATTTCATCAGTAGTTGAAATTCCTGCTTCAAAAATTCCAAGAGTATGCATTTCATTAAGATTTAACACACTTAATGGAACACCAATTTGCGAATTGTAGCTTTTAGGACTTCTACAAATACTGTATTTAGATTTAAGTAATTGATACAACCACTCTTTTACAATTGTTTTACCATTACTACCTGTTATACCTATAATTGGAATATTAAATTTGGTTCTATGATGTGCAGCTAAATTTTGTAAAGCAACTAAAGGATTGTTGGATTTAATAAAACATAAATTTTTTCCTTTTATTATATTATGGTCAAATTTATTACTAACAATAAAAGAGTTTACACCACTATCCACTAATTGTTGTATGTAATTATGCCCATCATTTCTATTGGTTTTAATTGCAATAAATAAATGTTTTTCGTTGTTTTGAAGGAGCCTACTATCCACAAAATAATGAGCAATTAAATTGTTGTTTCCAATTAAAACACTATTAGTAATTTCTGCAATTTGTTGTGTGTAATACATTATTTTAAATTTAGGGAATAACAGTTTCTACATAGTGGTTTATAACTTTCCGTTTCTCCTAATAAAACAAGTTTATCTTCTGCTTTTGTTCTATAACTTATATATGCCAATTCTCCGCATTCTAAACAAATAGCTTGTACTTTTAAAACATCTTCTGCAATAGCTAATAATCCAGGGATAGGACCAAATGGCTTACCTAAAAAATCCATATCTAACCCTGCAACTATAACTCTTATGCCTCTATTAGCTAATTCGTTACAAACATTTGGTAATTCATTATCAAAAAATTGAGCCTCATCAATACCAACAACATCAACATCTGTAGCTAATAATAAAATATTAGTACTGTTTGTTACGGGGGTGCTCATAATTTCTTGTCCCCCATGCGACACTACTTTTAACTCATCATAACGCGTATCAATTTCAGGTTTAAAAATTTCAACTTTTTGTTTAGCGAATTGTGCACGTCTTAATCTACGTATTAATTCTTCTGTTTTACCTGAAAACATACTTCCGCATATTACTTCAATTCTTCCTTGTTTATGACCTTTAAACATTGTTTAAAATGAGTTAAAAATAAAACCTAAATTTAACTTTAGGCTTTGTATATTCAACATAAATTAATTATAAACTTATACACATGGCAATTGATAAAGTGTTATTAAAAATACAATCACAAATTACAGATTTAGTTCAACACCTCGAAGAATTTGTACAACCAAACGTACAACCAGGCTCAAAAGAATGTGATTTACTAAAAAATCAATTAACGCAATTACAAGATTTACTTACAATATACACCCATTTAAAGCAAGAAAAGGAAATTTCTCCTAGCTTTAATATTCATGCAAAGGTTAGTAAAACTAATGAACCTACTTCAAATACAGAATTAAACGAAGATAGTTTACAAAATAAAGCTCCAGAAACTTCTAAAAATGAAGAAATTATAAAAGAAAATACAGAAAATATCATTACTAAAGTTGATACACCTCTTAAAACTTCAATTTCTACAAAAGTAAATATTGGTTTAAATGATAAGTTTAGGTTTATTAATGAGTTATTTAACCAAAACACTAACGAGTATAATATTGCAATTGAACAATTTAATGCTATTAACAACAGTGTTGATTTTGAAAGTTTTTTTAATAGTTTATGTAGTTTATATAACTGGAATACAAATAATACAACTGTTAAACATTTTTTAAAATTACTACAAACAAAATATAAATAATGAGGTTAATTTTAATTATAATTTTTTTCGTAAATTTTATATACGCTCAAGATACTACGTATTCAAGAAAAATAATTAAACAACTCACTTCTAAAAAATGTTTTGGTAGAGGATATGTTAAAAATGGGTTAAAGTATGGACAAGAGATTATAGTTAATGAACTTGTTCAATTAAAAGCTTTACCTTTTTTTGAAAACGGTTCATACTTACAACCGTTTTTACATTCGGTAAATGTTTTTAATGGTAATTGTAACGTTAAATTAAATGGAAAACCACTAAAACTAGGTGTAGATTTTATTCCTACCCCAAATTGCGCTCCTGTAAAAGGGAAATTTCAACTAACAAAAAAAGATTCTGTTACTTACTTTTCAAAAACAGATAAACTACCTATTTTAGTGCATTTACGAAAAAAACTCACCTTTAGTGTGGCATTAAATAAAGGTGCTTTTGCTGAAATTGATATTGATACAACTAAAGCAAAAGCCATTCCTCAACAACTTGATATCAACATTGAAAGTAAGGTAATTCAAAATTTTTCAAGTAATAATATTGCATGTAAAATTAAAGGTACTTCTCAAACCGATAGTCTTATAGTTTTTTCTGCACATTATGATCATTTAGGAGGTATAGGTAAACATGTTTTTTTTCCGGGTGCCAATGATAATGCAAGTGGAGTAAGTTTTTTATTAAATTTAATTAAATTTTACTCTATAAATACACCTAAATACACTACTGTTTTTATATTTTTTGCTGGCGAAGAAGCAGGTTTATTAGGATCGAAATATTTTGTTGAACAACAAAAACAAGTACTACCAAAAATTAAATTTTTAATTAATTTAGATTTATTAGGCACTGGTAGTGAGGGAATTATGGTTGTTAATGGTTCAGTTTTTGAAAAACAATTTAATCATTTAACTCAACTTAACTCTACTAATAAATATTTAAAAGTAATTAAACAAAGAGGAAAAGCTCAAAACAGCGATCATTATTGGTTTACCGAAGCCGGTGTTCCTTCATTTTTTATTTATACTATGGGTGGAGTACAAGCTTATCATGATGTTTTTGATATTGAACAAACATTACCTTTAACTGGATTTGTAAATACTTTTAAATTAATTACTGCCTTTGTTTCATCACTTTAATACCATTAATTTTATTTATTTTTAATAGTGGAGTTTATAAATTAATTGTATTTTTATATCAGAAATTTAGTAAAGCTATGTTTAATAAATTATTGTTGTTTTTGGCGTTTTTCTTATTTTACAATATTAATTCTTTAACATCACAAATTAAAGAAGAAAAAAACCTAAACCATTCTGCCGAATTTAAACTTAAAAGTGGAAATTATGACGAAGCTTTAGAAGATTATATGCAATTATTTAAACTTGATCAAAAAAATTTAGATTACAATTATAAGTTAGGTGTATGTTACTTAAACACCAACATAAATAAATCAAAAGCCGTTCCGTATTTAGAAAATGTTGTTCGTGCAGAAAATCATAATCCAAATGCAGAATTTTTATTAGGGCGTGCTTATCAATACGCAAATCGTTTTGATGATGCAATTACAATGTTTAATAAATATAAAAATTCAGGCAAAGGAACTGAAGAAAATATTAAAGAAGTTTCCTATTGATATTACATTTCAAAGTTTATGTTCAAAAATAAATTCTCAAAATGCAGATTATTACCCTTTTGTAACTGAAGATGAAGCTTTTATGTTATATAATTCAAAAAGACAAATAAACGAAAAAGCAGAAAAAATGCCTAATGGCCAGTACTTAAATAGCATTTTTGTTTCTAAAGTAATTAATGGTGTTTATGAACAAAGTAATGTAATTGGTAACCCAATTTGTGAGGGTAATAGTGGTGAAGAAGTAATAGGAATGAATAGTAAGGGTAATGTAATTTTGTTTAGTAAACCAAATTTACGTGGCGAAACTAAATTATATTTAAGTAAACAAAATCAATTAGGGGAGTATTTAAAACCTGAAGAGTTGTCAAATACAATAAATGGAAGTGGTGATGTAATAGCTGCCTGTATTAATAATGACGGTACTTATATTTATTTTGCTAGTAATAGAAAAGGTGGATTTGGTGGAACTGATCTTTACATGGTTAACAAATTACCAAATGGTAAATGGAGCGAAGCCAAAAATTTAGGTAGCGAAATTAATACAATATATGATGAAGATTTTCCTAACCTAAGTCCAGATAATAATACACTTTATTTTAGTAGTAAAGGGCATAGTAGTATGGGAGGCTATGATATTTTTAAAACAAATTTTAACAATGAAAAAAATACTTTTGAAACTTGTAAAAATTTAGGTTATCCCTTAAATACAAGTTACGATGATTTTAATTTTAGAATTAGTAAAAATGGCAGGTATGGTTATGTAAGTGCAGTTAGAGGTGGTTCTATGGGAGATTATGATATTTACAGAGTGTCTTTTAATGAAGTGGAATTAGATTATACAGTTATTATAGGCAATATGTTTGCAGCAGATACTACAAAAAAAATAGATTATCCTTCAACTAATATTTCAGTAAACGATGTTATTACTAATGAAATTGTAGGAAATTATTTACCTAATCCTGTAACCGGAAGATTTATTGTAATATTACCTCCGGGTAAATATAACCTACTTGTTGAGTCTCCAG
>CAZAPH010000061.1:11968-18953 GCA_964487105.1 uncultured Akkermansia sp. | reverse complement strand
TTATCACCATCAGTAAATTCGTCATATTCTGTGATTGGTACATGTTCTGTTGGTTGTATTAGCTCAAATACTGCAACTTCTAATATAACAGTAAATTCTTTACCAACAATTTCTGTTAATAGTGGAAGTATTTGTTCTGGTAATTCATTTTCAATAACTCCAACGGGTGCAAATACATATACAATACAAGGAGGTAGTTCAAATGTAACACCAACAGTTAATTCGTCATATACGGTGGTTGGCACAAGTTCTGTTGGTTGTGTAAGTGTAAATACAGCTACATCAACTGTAACTGTAAATAACAGCCCTACAATTACAGCGTCAAGCGGTACAATTTGTAGCGGTCAAACTTATAGTATAATTGCAAGTGGTGCTCCTACATTAACATTTAGTAGTGGAAGTTCAAATGTAACCCCTACAATAACGAGTTCTTATACAGTTTCTGGCACAAACACTGTAGGTTGTGTTGGTTCAGCAATTAGTAATGTAACGGTGTTTTCAAATCCTGCAATTACAGCAATAAGCACTTCTACAAATTATTTATGTTTAGGAAACTCTGCAACATTAACAGCTTCTGGAGCAACAAGCTATAGTTGGAATACTTCATCTACTTCGCAATCAATAGTTATTAATCCTACTGTAACAACAAGTTATACAGTATCAGGTACAAATACAGTTGGTTGTAATGCTAATACAACAATAACACAATCGGTAACTAATTGTACAAGTTTAATTGAAACGCAAGATTTTACTAATAATTTTAAAATTTATCCAAACCCTACTAGTGCTGAATTTTTTGTTGAAATTTTAAATAAAACTTCTAATATTTATGATGTTGAAATTGTAGATGTATTAGGTAAAGTAATAATGAAGCAAAGTAATGAACCAACAAATAATTTAATTAAGTTTAATATTGATAAATTAAATAAGGGAATTTATTTTGTGAAAATTTATAATCATGAAGAAACAAATTTTATTAGATTAATTAAAGAATAATATAATTTTAAATTATAAAAAGGCTTTAATAATAAAAAGAAAATAAATACAGTTATTGCATTTTTGTTGATTTAAAGGGACCGTTTAGGTTCCTTTATTTGTAAATACCCGAATTTATGTAAGATATTCTTACTGTATTCAATTTTGTACTTTCCAAATCCATTATAGCTTTTGCCTTTTGTCACGAGATACAGTATAAAAAATGTAATGTTCCGTTTTCTGCATTTAAAGCATATACACTACTATCATTTCGGTAACAACCAAACACCACTTCCAATTTTCCATCTCCGTCTATATCTTTTGCGGTTGATTGCCCAGCTGAAAAATCAAATGTGTTGTACCACCATTTAATTTTAGGAGTTTGTGAGTTTACAGAGTTAATATTTAAAAAGACAAATTGAAATAAAAGTAAAACATTTAAAAAATTGTTTTTGCTCATATAACAAATTTAATATTTAATAATAATTTTGGATATGATTTTTATAATTTTTTCATGAAATTATACTAAAAATAAAAATTCAATTTTATTGAACCACTTGCACCGTTAAACATATTATTATTATCTACATCAAAACCCCAACTGCCATCAGCCGCACCTTTAATAGTAGTTGGGCCAACAATGTCAGAATTTGCTGAAGGATTTGCTGAATTTGCATTTCCAGTACTTTGATAAATGGTTGTAGATGCTGATGTTCTGCTTAATGATAAACCCCAACCAAATTCGCCACCTAAACTGGCTTTAGGGCAAAAAAACCATTCAACTCCACCAAACACTCTAGCGCCAAAACCAAATGTTGTTCCATTTTTTCTATCAGTTACTCTTGCATATGCAGTACCACCTAAACCGGCTGTATTTGCTCCATTTATACCTATTGCACTTGCAATATCAACATTACTTGCGCCTACAAATTCGTCATCTAAATTTACAGTTACGTTTTGTTGCGAACCAGGGCCAGCAGGAGCAATATTTACGGCTAAAGCATTACCGTACTTAAACTTATCACGCGTGCTTTTTAAAAATATACCTGCTTCGGCACCGTATATGCCTTGAATTCTAGTTTTACCTTTTCTTTTTTCAATTCCTAAAGAAACAGCAAAATTAGTATATGTACGTGTCCATTTATTTTCTACTTGTTTTGCTTGATCAGGATATCCATTTACAGATGTAGATGGCGCAGATAACATTCTATTATTTACTTTGTCCCTATCGCTTAATCCCCCAAAACCTACACGAACTGTTCCTCTATAGGCAAAATTATTTTCGATAAAATATTTACCAGTAAAAGCTTGTCCGTTACTTAAAAATGCAAAGTTTGGAGGTTGGTTGTTATTTGTAACAACATTACCTGCTGTAGTAGTTGCAATACCGCCTTTGTTAAAAATATTACCTATGTAATATAAAAATGGATTGGCATCAATACTTAAGCTCCAATCTCCTTTTTCTGGCAACATTGCTTCACCTTTTTTTGAAGTTAAATTTTGAGAAAATAGTTGTGAGCTTAATATTAAACTTAAGATTATTAATTTAATTTTCATATTGTAAATAACTTTTAAATTAAAATATTATTGTGTTAACTTGCTTTGTTTTGAAGTAAAGGTACAAATTTAAAATTTCCTAAAATTTTTTTATCAAATCCAGTTTCAGATGTTCTTTTTAACCAAGTCATTTCTTGAACTTCTCCTGCACCAATAGGGATTAACATTATACCTCCTACTTTTAACTGTCCTAGTAAATCATTAGGTAAATAAGGTGCTCCGGCGGTTACTATAATTTTATCAAATGGTGCATGGATGGGTAAGCCTTTGTATCCATCACCATAAAATAATTTAGCTGATTGGTAGCCAATGTGTGGTAAAAAAAGTTTTGTTTTATCGTATAATGCTTTTTGTCGTTCAATACTAAATACTTTAGCTCCTAATTCAATTAATACTGCGGTTTGATAACCGCAACCTGTACCAACTTCTAAAATTTTTTCACCTGGTGTAATTTCTAACTGCTCAGATTGAAATGCAACTGTGTAGGGATGAGAAATTGTTTGTCCTGCTCCAATTGGTAATGCTTTATCGCTATAAGCATGGTCTAATAAAGCTGGGCGAGAAGTTGTATTATCAAAAAACAAATGTCTTGGTACTTTTGCAATTGCATTAAGTACATTTAAATTTTTAATTCCCTTAACCTTTAATTGTTCTACCAAGCGTTTTCGTTTACCTTGGTAGAGGTACTCATCTTCAGAACTTACTTTGTAAAACACAATTTTAATTTTTATAAAGTTAATAAAATGAAATAGGTGGATTTCAATTTCAATAAAATTTATACTAACAAAAGAAGTTTAAAAAAATAAAACAGTTAATTTTTCCATTTAGTGGAGTTAATTAAATGCAATACATCTTTTTTTATAAAATCAACCACAATTTGTAAGCTATCTATATTTGGTTTTGTGTTAAAGTATAATGCACCTCGCATAAAATGTTTAGTGCTATCAGTTAAATAAAATTGAAGAGAAGAAGCAGTGTTACCTGAAATGTCAAAAACTAAACCATATACTTTGGCACTATCTCTAAGTACTACAATTTCATCTAATCCAGTTGCTTTTACTTGATGTTTATTAGCAAATTCATGTGAATCTGATAAATATTGAGCTAAATTATTATTTATTACTTTATAACTTAAATGAATAGTTGCATCAAATTTCGGAAAATTAATGTTTAACCAACAGGGCTCTGCACCCATGTGCTTATCTTGCATTAATTTAGCATAAACTGGATATTCAAATGAGTAGGGGCAAATGCTATCGTATTTTTGGTACTTTCTTTCAGGAAAATCGATTCTATAATATCCTTTTGGTTTTGGAGAGTATATTTCGTCATCATCATTTACACAAGATGAATTTAAAATTAATAAACCTAAAAATAATAGTTGTATTTTAAAAATTAATCTCAAACGCATGTAATTTTAGAATGTAAATATACAATTTATGCTATTAAAACATGAGATTAAATAAATATTAAATGGGAATAAACTGTCCGCTTGCACATGAAAGTAAAGATAACAAAATTGCCAATAGTAAGGCTAATAATAAAGGGATTTTTGGATATGCAGCAATTATTAAAATAAAATACATTGCCGAAAAAATTATGAACATCACTAAATATAAAAAACCAATTACTCCATCAAAAAAATCAAAACCAGAGCGAATTTTAGAAGCTTTTTTAAAAGTAATTTCCTTAAATTTATATGGATAAGGTATAATTTTTTTTACAGAGGTTATTAATAGTTTATTTGTTTTTTTATTAGTTGTAAAATTAGGTTTATGATTTTTTAAAGCTAAATTTTTATTTTTAAAGGATTTGTTTTTAATTAATTGATGTTTAGAATTAGTTGTATAAACAATTGTTTCAGTTTCAGATTTAAATTTCTCTTTTTGGTGTGTAGGATTATTTTTAAGTAGCGGTTGTTTTATTTTTTTAGCACAATTAAAATAAAAGCCTTTAGTATATCGCCTAGATAATAAGGTTGATTGGCAACTGGTTAAAATACTAATACCAATTAGGATAAAACTAAGTAATTTATAATTATTAAAAAGTAGTTTGATAAAATAAAGATATAAAATTTATTTAGATGAACCCCATCTAAAAGTTTTATGCTCTATACCAGCAAGATCCAATACTCTATCAATTACAGTTGCGGCTAATTCATCAAATGTTTTTGGTAAGCTGTAAAAACTTGGCGAGGCAGGACAAATTATGCCGCCAGCCTCGGTTATAGTTTTCATATTATTTATATGTATTAAACTTAATGGGGTATCACGTGTAACTAAAATTAGTTTTTTTCTTTCTTTTAAAATAACATCTGCAGCGCGTGTAATTAAATCGTTACTAATTCCTGTTGCAATTCTAGCCATAGTACCCATACTACATGGGCAAATAATAAGAACATCATACTTTGCCGAACCAGATGCCATTGGCGCTAAAAAATTATTTTTTTCAAAAATTTTAAATGAATAGTTGTTGTAATCTGTTGAGTTTAATTCAAGTTTCCAAACGCCTTTTGCGTTATCACTTAATATTAAACTAATCTCTTCAAAATTTGATTTAATTTCATTTAGTTTATCTAATAATGTTTTTGCGTAAATGCTCCCACTTGCTCCAGTTATGGCGATTGCTATTTTTTTAGGATTCTGCATTATTTTTCTTTTTAAAATTTAATTTATAGGTTAATACAAGTGATAAAATGTTGTTGTATAATCCTTTATTAAAAAAACGAGCAACAGCATTTGGATAAAAAATCCCTGTAGCATTTAACCCATATGGTCTAATAGGTAGTAATGAATTACCTGCCCTTATTTCAACATTAAAATTGTTGTTTATTTTTCTACCAAAACCAGTATTTAAGCTAAACTCAAACTTTTCAAATGGCCACACATTATCCCAATTGCCAAATTGATTATCTTCTTGGTAATTGATGAGATAATTACCTCCAAACCCTAAATTAACAAAGTAAACTTTATTTAAAAATAGCCTGTTCATTATACTTATGTCAACATAATTTAAATTTACTCTGTAAAAAGTAAAATCTCCTTTTGCCGGATTTTGATTATGCCTAGACCCTTTTTGTGAGAAACTTAACTCTAAAGCTAATGTATATTTTGTTTTTAAATTTGCTCTAATACCAATTCCAATTAACGCTCCAAATTTATCATAACCAGCATAATTATCTCCATGAATTTGGCATGCATTAAACCCTAAAACTGGAAAAGCATTAAAAACGTTTTTTTGGCAAAAACTAAAAATAGAATATGTAATTAATAAAAAGGTTAAGTTGCGTTTTAACATTTCAGTTCAATTAATCACGAAATTAACAATACATTTTTATTAAATTATACAATTTATCGAGTAAATTGTACATATTATGTTAATAATTTGTTGTATCTTAGCTAAATTAATTTTCTCATTATGAAGAAACTACTAATTGTTTTTAACATATTTTTAGTTTCACATTCTAAAGCTCAGTTTTGGTCTGAAGGGTTTGGAACTGGTTGCAACTCAGGGCAATTAGCCACTGCTGCTGCGTTTACACCAACTAATGGTGTATGGACTGTTGCAAATGTAGCTACTGCACCCAATAATGGTGCATTTGCTAACCAATGGTTTGTTAGTGCCTCCGAAAATGGAAACGCTGTAGGTACTTGTGGAAGCGGATGCGGAACAAATAGAACTCTGCATATAGCTAATATAGCAGGTTCTCCAGGTGCTTTATTATGCCCTACTGGCGATTGTGGAGCTTCTTACGATGAAACTAATGCTTCAACGGCAACAAATAAACGTGCAGAAAGTCCAACAATTAACTGTACAGGACAAAACAACATAACTTTAAATTTTAAATACATAATGTTTGGCGAAGTTGGTGGCGATTTTATGGAAGTTATGTATTCTACAAATAATGGCGGAACTTGGTTATCTTTAACAACTCCACCTCAAACTAGCTGTGGTAGTGGTGGTGGTTGCGCTGTTACACCTTGTGGATTATTAGCACAAGGTATTTGGACTAATTTTTCCTTTGCTTTGCCTGCTACATGCAACAATAATCCTACTGTAAAATTTGGGTTTAGATGGCTAAATAATGGTAATGGTACAGGTGGAGATCCTTCAATTGCAATTGATGATGTTCAACTATCTGCAGCTGCGCAATTAACAGTTACAACAACAGCAACTGCTTGCACAAATCAAACTGTAACAGCAACATTAACTGGTACAACAGCTGGTACCACAGCATTTACATGGTCAACTGTTCCTGGTACTGCTGTAATTTCAAATACAACAGCATTAGGAACAACAGCTACAATAAATTATAATGCCCCAGGCACTTATTCTGTAATTGTTGTTGGTTTTGTTGGAATTACGCCAACTTATACCGCAATGCAAACAGTAACAGTAAACGCAACTCCTTCTGTTTCCATTGCTAATCATACTATTTGTGCCTGTGGTACTG
>CAZAPH010000061.1:0-11958 GCA_964487105.1 uncultured Akkermansia sp. | reverse complement strand
CTCTTGATGCTCAAAATGCTAGTGCAACTTATCAATGGGTTACTGTTAGTCCTGCGCCTGGTTTACTTGGTACTTCACAAACTCAAACAGTTTCGCCATCAGTTAATAGTGTTTATGGTGTTTCTATAACATTAGGTGGGTGTTCTTACACAACACAAGCAAACGTAACAATTGGAGCTGGTTTATCAATTAGTGCTGGCGCTAGCCCAACAGTTGTTTGTCCTGGTGCTGCTGTAACATTAACAGCATCTGGAGCAACAAGCTATACATGGGTTGCTGCGCCATCTAATACAGTAGGTACTGGAGCATCAATAGTTGTTAACCCTACGGTTAGTACTACTTATAATGTTTTTGGTTCAAGCGGTGCATGTACAGGTTCTACTTCAATTTCTGTAAATACCGGTGGTTCTTTAGCAATAGGTGTAATTGCTGGAAGTGCAAGTGTTTGCCCTGGACAAACAGTTGGTTTAACAGCAAATGGTGGCACAAATTACACATGGACTCCAAGCGGTAGTTTAAATTCCCCATCAGGAGCAAATGTAGTTGCTAATCCAACAGTACCTACAACTTATACCGTAGTTGGTGAAACAGGTGGTTGTACTGGTACAGCAACAATTAATATAGGTGTTGGCTCATCTCCTGCAGTAGCTGTGGCAGTTTCGGCAACAGCAGTTTGTACAGGATTTACATCTACTTTAACAGCAACAGGCGCTCCAAGTTTTACATGGACTGGGAGTACTTTAACTACTTCAATTCAGCAACCAAGTATTTCTGTAGGGCCGGGTACATATACAGTTATTGGTAGTAATGGAGCTGGTTGTAACTCATTTAATGCCATAACTATTAATACATTAGCGCCATTAACTATAAATGTTTCTCAAACCAATCCAACAGTTTGTATTGTTAGTAATTTCCCGTTTTTCTCATCGCCAGATACATTAAAAGCATCAGGTGCATCAACTTATGCTTGGTTCCCGCCATTTAATATTTCAAATAGTATTTCACCTAACCCAATTGTGCGTCCAACAACATCAACTTGTTATACTGTAATTGGTAATTCAGCAGTTTGTTCAGGGTCAGCAGTTATATGTGTAACAGTTATGCCACAATTTACTATAGGTGTTACACCTCCACAACCAGTTATGTGTTTGGGAGATAGTTTAGGTTTATGTGTAACTTCTGTAGGTACATTAGCTTTAGGTCCACCATCTGGCTTTACATATAATTGGACTGAAGCTGCCAATGCACCACCACCAAGTATGCCAAACAATCTTTTAAAATGTGTAACCATATATCCACAAAATACAACAACTTATACTGTAGAGGTAAGAGATAACAATCAAGTAGATTTTCCAAGTGTAGGGTGTATCTCTTATCCAAGGTTGGTTACAGTTACAGTTTTACCTCAACCACTTACAGCCGTCTCCATTCCTACAATTAACGGAGTACCAACAAATACTGTTTGTTATGTGGGTAATACATTTTCCGATCCTGATGTAAATATTGTACTTTCTGCTACAAACAATAATGTAATACCTGCACTTCCACCTGGTGTAGTACCAACTTTTACATGGACAGCGCCTTATGCAAACGGAACAGGATCCTCACCAATTTTAAGTCCTAATCCTGGTATTGGCGGCGGTTCGCCACCTTCGCACACTATAATTGCAAGTGCGCCTCAACGTTTACCTCGCATACAAACCTATACTGTTCAAAGTGGATATAACGGAATACCAGGTTGTAAACGAATTGATACTATTTCTGTAATTGCAGTTGATTGTAGAAGTATGACAGCTGTATCGTTTAGTGTAGTAAACGCAAATGACACCTTATGTGCGGGTCAAGATTGTATTACCTTTTTAAATTTTACTGATACTTTAGCAGGAGGTCCACAAAGCTATACATGGACTTTTGCTGGAGGACCACCATCTACTTCACCCGCTCAATTTCCTACAATTTGTTATAATTTACCACCACCTCCAGGGCAAGCAGGATTTAATGTAGTGTTAAAAGTTTGTAACCCTTGGCCAAAAGGCGTTGGTAGTTGTTATACCAAAGGCGTTGCAAATCTTATAAAAGTTGTAGATATACCAAACACAACAATTGTACCACCAGGTATGCTTAAAAGTATGGATTATTTAAAATTTGCATCAACCAAAACATATACAGCAAGTGGTGCCAAATGGTACGAGTGTAGAGCCTTAAACTATTATGTTCCGCCACCAGCAACTGGTAGTTTGTTTACAGTAAATAACCCTTTAACAAGTTTATTACTTATAGTAAAAGGATATAATTCAACACGATGCGCATCTGAAGATTCGGTGCAAATTGAAGTATCTCCAGATTGTGGCGAAATGTATGTACCCAATGCATTTTCTCCAAATAATGATGGTGTAAATGATATACTTTATGTTAAAGGTAGATGTTTACAAACCTTACCCTTTATGGTGTTTAACAGATGGGGCGAAAAAGTATTTGAAACTACAGATATTAATAAAGGATGGGATGGAACCTATAAAGGACAGTTAATGAATACAGATGTTTTTGTTTACCGCCTTGAGGGTAAAACGCATGATGGAAAAGGGTTTAGTTTAAAAGGAAATATAACACTAGTTAGATAAATATGAAAATGAAACAAATTTCAAAAAATAAAGTTGCAACAACCATAGGCGCTTTACTAATTAGTGCAATTGGTTATTCACAGGATATTCATTTTTCTCAATATGCAGAAGTACAAAGCAGTATAAATCCTGCATTAGCTGGTTCTATTTATAATACAAGAGCAATGGCTAATTATAGAACGCAATGGGGAAGTGTAGCAAAATCATACCAAACTATAGGTTTTAGTTTTGAACAAACCATTGGATTTAAAAAACTTAAAGGGAATTACCCAACCGTGTTTTTAAATATTTTTAGAGATCAAGCCGGTGATGCTAAATTAAGAAAACTAAATCCTAATATAGGCGTATCTCAACACGTAAAAATTAATAAAAATTCTAAAATAGGCGTTGGTTTTCAAGGAGGTTTTATTTATAAAACAATTGATTTAACTAATTTACGTTGGGGAACACAATTTGATGAAGAATCATTATCGTATAACTCTAATTTACCTAATGGAGAAAATAACACACCAAGAAGCGCAATAACAGGGTATGATTTTGTAGTTGGCGCTAATTACAGTTATGCCAAAAGTGATAGGTTTATAAGTTCGCGCGATGGAAATAAATTTAATGGAGGGTTTAGTTTAAATCATTTTACAATTCCAAAAAATTCATTTATACAAACCAATGAAAAATTATATACGCGAATTAACATACATGCAAATGCAGATATAGCAATTCCAAATTCAAAAAATGCAGTAATGCCTATGTTATTAATAATGATGCAAGGAAAATCTAGAGAGTTTATTGGTGGAGCATTGTTTAAATTTATTTTAAATGACCAATCAACTTTTACTAAAAACAATAAACCAAGCGCATTTGCAATAGGAGCACAGTACCGTTACCGCGATGCAATTATTCCTTCAGCTTTATATCAATTTGATACCTATAGTATCGGACTGTCTTATGATATAAATGTATCTGCATTAACACCAGCAAGTAAAAGATTTGGAGGGTTAGAAGTTATGCTTAGATACAATGTTTCACCTGGTTATGGTAAAAATTTAGGACGCTCAGATACAAAATCTTCATATTAGTATTTAACAACAAAAATAATTTTGTTAATACTTATTTATTTTTTTAAGAAATTTAATGGTGCGTTTGCATAGCTTTCTGTTAACTTTACAGTTTAACCATTAAATATAATTTACTTAAAGCATGGCACTTTTTGATTTTCTTACACAAGATATTGCAATTGATTTAGGAACTGCAAATACAATTATTATTCATAACGATAAGGTAGTTGTTGATGAACCAAGTATTGTAGCACAAGATAGAACAATACAAAGGATAATTGCAGTTGGAAAACAAGCGCAAATGATGCATGGTAAAACGCATGAAAATATTAAAACAATTAGACCTTTAAAAGATGGCGTAATTGCTGATTTTCAAGCAGCCGAAGAAATGATTAAAGGGATGATAAAAATGATTAATCCCGGAAATAAATATTTTAAACCAAGCTTAAGAATGGTGATTTGTATTCCAAGTGGAATTACAGAAGTTGAAAAACGTGCCGTTAGAGATAGCGCTGAGCACGCAGGTGCAAAAGAAGTTTATATGATACATGAACCTATGGCTGCGGCAATAGGTATGGGTATTGATGTTGAAGAACCAATGGGGAACATGATTATTGATATTGGTGGTGGAACTAGCGAAATTGCCGTAATTGCATTAGGTGGAATTGTTTGTGATAAAAGCATTAGAATTGCAGGAGATGATTTTAATGCAAATATTGAAGAATATATGCGAAGGCAACACAATATCTTAATTGGAGAACGAAGCGCAGAAAGAGTTAAAATTGAAGTTGGTGCTGCCATGACAGAAATTGAAAACCCGCCAGCTGATTTTGCAGTTCAAGGAAGAGATTTAATGAGTGGAATACCAAAAGAGGTTTATATTTCATACGTAGAAATTGCACATTGTTTAGATAAATCTATCGCAAAAATTGAAGAAGCAATTTTAAATGCATTAGAAATGACTCCGCCAGAATTAGCAGCAGATATTTATAGAAAAGGAATTTATATGGCAGGTGGTGGTTCTTTATTACGTGGTTTAGATAAACGTATAAGCTTAAAAACTAAATTAGCAGTTCATGTTTGCGAAGACCCCTTACGTGCTGTAGCTAGAGGTACCGGTATTGCACTAAATAATGTAAATAAATTTCCGTTTTTAATTCGATAAAAGATTAAAATATATTAAGTGAAAAAACTTTTTGCTTTTATATTAAAACACAACTATGTAGTTGTATTTATTGTATTACAAATTTTTTGTTATTCAATCATGGTGAATCGAGAAGGGTTTCAAGGTTCTAAAATATTAAATTCAAGCAACATAGTTACAGCTTCTGTTTATAAAACTGCATCTAACACTCAAGAGTATTTTTCATTAAAACAACAAAATCAAGAAATTAACTTAAATCAAATTATGTAGCCATTCCATTAAAATTATTTACAAAAAATGATACATTATACGAACAACAATATACCTATCTAAGCGCAAAAGTTGTAAACACTTCGGTTAATAGACGAAGAAATTATTTAACTATTAATATAGGTAAAAACCAAGGCATAGATAGAGATATGGCAGTTATTGCATCTAATGGAATAGTAGGAATTGTAACTGATGTAAGTGATCATTTTGCAAGCGTAATGAGTGTATTGCATAAAGATGTTAGAATTAACTGTCAATTAAAAAAAGATGGAAGTTATGGGCCTTTAATTTGGGATGGTAAAAATTACGAATATTGTAATTTAACAGATATACCAACACATTCAAAAATAAAAAAAGGAGATACTGTAATTACTAGCGAACTTTCAGGCATATTTCCAGAAGGTATAATGGTTGGAACTATTGAACAATTTGAAAGAAAACAAAATGAACCTTTTTACACTGCAAAAGTTAAACTAAGCACAGATTTAAAAATTGTAAACTTTGTTTATGTTATTAAAAATAAATTTAAAACCGAACGAGATTCACTAGAAAAAAACACACAAAAACAAATTGACGACTGAAATCTTAAAATATTTATTTAAAATACTAACTATTGTTTTAGTTCAAGTTTTAATTATTCAAAATTTGTATTTAAGCAATTATGTAGTTCCATACCTTTATGTATTAGCAATTATAATATTACCTTTTGAAACAAACAAAATTTTTGTTTTACTATGCGGTGTAATTATTGGTTTAAGTATAGATTTATTTAATAACACATCAGGTATACATGCTAGTGCCGCTTTATTAACAGCATTTGCTCGTTACTATATTTTAAAATATGTTTCGCCAAGAGATGGATATGATAAAGCAGTAAAACCAATTGTGTATGATATGGGTTTAAAATGGTTTATTGTGTATGCCGGAAGTTTAATACTCATACATCATTTTTATTTTTTTTATCTGGAAGAATTTAGATTTACTGCATTTTTTAGAGTTTTATTAAGAGTAATTTTAAGTAGCGCTGCTACATTTGTTTTTTGTTATTTATTTCAATTTTTACTTTACCGTCAATCAAATAACAATGCCAAATAATATAAATTTATCTAATCGAAAATTAGTAATAGGTGGCTTTTTTACTCTAATTATTTTAATATACATTTTTAGATTATTTTATATTCAAGTAATTAACGACAATTATAAAATTAAGGCTCAAAATAATGCTGTTCGTAAGCTAACCGAATATCCGGTAAGAGGTGTAATTTATGATAGAAATGGTAAATTATTAGTTTACAACGAAGCAAGTTATGATTTAATGGTTATACCAAAAGAAGCTAAAAATTGCGACACTTTTGGTTTATGTGAAGTTTTAGAAATTTCTAAAAATGAGTTTTTAAAGCGTATGAAAAAAGCATGTCAAGCTCCTAATTCTCCTCGTAGACAAAGTATTTTTGAAAAACAAATGAGTGCAAAAACCTATGCAGCATTACAAGAAAAATTGTACCGATTTAAAGGTTTTTATGTTCAAAAACGTGCAGTAAGAAAATACCCTAAACCAATTGCTGCTCATTTATTAGGTTATGTTGGTGAGGTAAATAAAGAAAAAGCAGAAAAAGATACATATTATAATATAGGCGATTATATAGGAATAAGTGGTATTGAAAGAAGTTATGAAAATGAATTAAGGGGTGTAAAAGGTGTGCAATGTGCAATTACAAATGTTCATAACAAAACTATTGGTAGTTATATGGATGGTAAACTAGACACATTAGCTGTACCTGGCAAACCGTTATATTGTACAATAGATATTGTTTTACAAGAGTACGGTGAAAAATTATTAAAAAATAAAAAGGGAGCCTGCGTTGCAATTGAGCCCTCTACTGGCGAAATTTTAGCTCTTATTTCATCACCCTCCTACGATCCAAATTTATTAGTTGGCGGAAAAGAACGTTCCAAAAATTTCACAAAACTTTATTATGATAGTTTAAACATTCCTTTGTTTAACAGAGCTTTAACGGCAATGTATCCACCAGGGTCTATTTTTAAATTAATTGGCGCATTAATTGCTCAAAATGATGGATTAATTAACAGAAACACTGTTTTTCCATGTGCAATGGGGTATCCGCCAATGGGTGGTAAACCAAAATGCCATGCTCATGGTGGCGGTAAAAACTTAGTTGGTAGTATTGCTACTTCTTGCAACTCTTATTATAGCTATGTGTTTAGAGAAATTGTTGATCAAAAAAAATACCCGAAATTTGTAGATGGTTATAATCATTGGCGTGATATGGTTATGACTTTTGGTCCAGGAACTAAATTAAATACAGACTTACCCTATGATAAACCAGGTAATGTGCCTTCTGTTAAATATTATGATAAAGTTTTTGGGAAAAATGGATGGCGAAGTAACACTGTAGTTTCTTTAGGTATAGGGCAAGCAGAACTTTTATTAGTGCCCTACCAAATGGCTAATGTAGTTGCTAGTATTGCTAATCGTGGATTTTTTTATACACCTCATTGTATAAAAGGAATTGGGAATGAAAAACGTATAGATGAAAAATTTAAAACTAAACATTTTGTTGGTGTTCATAACACCGAGGCTTACCAAAATGTTATTGTTGGTATGCAGTGCGCATTAGAACAAGGAGGTACAGCATTTACAAATAGAATAAAAGATATAATAGTTTGTGGTAAAACTGGTACTGCACAAAACTCCGGAGGAAAAGATCACTCAGTGTTTTTAGCTTTTGCTCCTCGTGATAATCCAAAAATAGCTATTGCTTGTATTGTTGAAAATGCTGGTTTTGGTAATACTTGGGCTGCACCTATTGTTACGTTAATGATAGAAAAATATTTAAAAGGAAAAACAGATAGAATTGAAGTAGAGAAAAGAATTTTAGAAGCCGATTTAATTAATAATACTAACTTAATTGCGCAAAAACAACATCATTAAAAAATTTAATGTCACGAAGAGAAAATAGTTTGTTTTATGGTGTAGATGTTATCGTTGTTATAACATATATGGTTTTAGTTTTTTTAGGATGGTTAAATATTTATGCAGCAGTTTATAATGAAGATTATCAAAGTATTTTTAATACAACACAAAAGTATGGTAAACAATTAATATGGATTATTACGGCTTTTGTAATTGCGTTTAGTATTTTAATTATTGATGCTAATTTTTATACAGTTTTTGCTTATGGTTTTTATGCCGTTTTAATATTAGCAAATATTTTGGTGGTTTTTTTAGGTAGAGAAATAAAAGGTAGTAAATCATGGTTTGGAGTTGGTGGCTTTGGCTTGCAACCAGCAGAATTTATGAAGTTTGCTGTTAATTTAGCTTTAGCCAAATTTTTAAGTAATAGGCAAATAATAGTTAACCAACAATTTAGACTTAAATTAAAAGATATAATTAAAAATTACAAAAACACATTTTATGCTTTATTTTTTATAGTATTACCTTTATTAATTATTAAACAATTTCAAAACGAAACAGGTTTAGCTGTTGTAATGGTAGCTTTTGTAATTGTTCTTTACCGCGAAGGTTTATCGGTTAATTTTTTAATTTTTGGTTTATTTGCTATTATTTTATTTGTTGTAACTTTAGTGGTCACCAACATATCTTCGGTTTTAATTACATTAGGCGTAATTGCAATTAGTGTTTTTTTATTTATTTCTCGAACAAAAAAAAATATAATATTAGTGCTAATATTTTACTTGTTAGCCTCTAGTATTGTATTTACTACAAGTATTGTGTATAATAGATTAGAGCCTCACCAAAAAGATAGAATTGATATTTTATTGCAAAAAAAAATTGACCCCAAAGGTAAAGGGTATAATGTAGAACAAAGTAAAATTGCCATTGGAAGTGGTGGCTTTTTAGGGAAAGGCTATTTACAAGGTACACAAACTAAATATGATTTTGTGCCCGAACAAGATACCGATTTTATTTTTTGTACAGTAGGGGAGGAGTGGGGTTTTGTTGGGAGTGTTTTGGTTTTGTTTTTAGAATTGTTTTTAATCCTTAGGATAATTTTTTTAGCTGAGCGGCAACGGTCTAGTTTTAGTAGAATTTATGGCTATGGGGTTGCAGGCATATTGTTTTTCCATTTAGCAGTAAATATAGGTATGACTATTGGTTTAGTTCCAGTAATTGGTATTCCATTACCATTTTTTAGTTATGGTGGTTCGTCTTTATGGAGCTTTACAATTTTACTTTTTATTTTTGTTAAGTTAGATGCTAATCGTTTACTTATTTTAAGGTAAAAATTATATAAACAAAAAGCCCGAATTTATTCGGGCTTTTTGTTATCTTAAATATAACATTTCTCTATATTTTGGTAACGGCCATGTGGCATCATCAACTATATTTTCTAATTTATCAACATTGTATCTTATTAAATCAAAATATGGTTTTACTTTTTCGCAATAAGCGTGAGCTTGTTTTTTTGCACTATCTAAATTATTTGCTTTTTTACGTTCTTCTGTCATATCATCAGCAGCTTTTTTTATAATAGAAACACGTTCACTTATTTCTATAATTAAATTAAGTTGTGTTTCGGCTCCTTTTTTAAAATCGGTTGCATTTAAAATTGTTTTTAAACCTACAACATTGTCGGTTAATGTTTTTTGGTAACTTAATGCACTTGGTAAAATTTGATTATTTACCATATCCGCAATTATTCTACTTTCAATTTGAATTTTTTTAGTGTAGGTTTCTAATGCAATTTCAAAACGAGCTTCTTGTTCTCTATGGTTTAAAATTCCTAATTCTTCAAATAATTGCATTGATTTTTTAGAAATCATTGCATCTAATGCTCCTGGTGTTGTTGGAATGTTTGTTAGTCCGCGTTTTTTTGCTTCTGCTTTCCATGCATCGCCATAACCGTTACCTTCAAATCTTATTTTTTTACTTTCAGTGATATAATTTTTTAAAACATGAAAAATGGCATCATCTTTATCCATTTTATTGTCAATTAAAACATCAACATCTTTTTTAAATTTAATTAACTGTTCAGCCATAATAGAATTTAAAACAGTCATTGGCCATCCGCAATTGGCAGAAGAACCAACGGCTCTAAATTCAAATTTGTTTCCTGTAAATGCAAAAGGGCTTGTTCTATTTCTATCAGTATTATCTAATAAAATATCTGGTATTTTACCAATATTTAATTTCAATGCTGTTTTTTCTTCTGGCGAAAGTTTCCCTGCATGTACGGCTTTTTCTAATTCATCTAATACATTTGATAATTGCTCACCTAAAAATACACTCATAATTGCTGGAGGGGCTTCGTTTGCGCCTAAACGATGATCGTTGTTTGCTGAAGCTATAGAAGCACGCATTAAATCTGCATGTTCATGCACTGCTTTTATTGTATTTATAAAAAAACTTAAAAATTGTAAGTTAGTTTTTGGTGTTTTACCTGGGGATAATAAATTTTTACCTGTATTAGTTGCTAAACTCCAATTATTATGTTTACCACTTCCATTAACACCTGCGTATGGTTTTTCGTGTAATAAAACTCTAAAATTATGACGAATAGCTACTTTTTCCATAATATCCATTAATAATATATTGTGGTCAACAGCTAAGTTAGCTTCTTCAAAAATTGGAGCACATTCAAATTGAGCGGGTGCTACTTCGTTATGTCGTGTTCGTACAGGTATTCCTAATAAATGAGATTCGTATTCAAAATCACGCATAAAGGCAACAACACGCTCTGGAATAGACCCCCAATAATGGTCTTCTAATTGTTGACCTTTTGCTGGTGCATGGCCAAATAATGTTCGGCCTGTTTGTTGTAAATCATATCTTATATTATATAATGCGGCATCTATTAAAAAATATTCTTGCTCCCAACCTAAGGTTGCTATTACTTTAGTTACATTTTTATCAAAATAACTATTACAAACATCTGTTGCAGCTTTATCTAGTGCGCTTAACGATTTTAATAAGGGGGTTTTAAAATCTAAACTTTCGCCTGTGTATGAAATAAAAATTGTAGGAATACATAATGTATCTCCCCATATAAAAGCAGGTGAAGTAGGGTCCCATGCGGTGTAGCCTCTTGCCTCAAAAGTATTTCTTATACCTCCATTAGGAAATGAAGAAGCATCGGGTTCTTGCTGAACAAGAGCATTTCCGCTAAAACGCTCTATAGCTCTTCCGCCTTCAATTGGTTCAAAAAAGCCATCGTGTTTTTCGGCAGTTGTTCCACTAAGTGGTTGAAACCAATGGGTATAATGCGTAACACCATGGCTCTGTGCCCAAGCTTTCATATATGCAGCAACTTTTCTATCAACAGTTGTTCCTTCGTTCATACTTTGTTGAATGCTTTTATAAGCTTCTTCACTTAAAAATTCACGCATGGCGTCATTTCCAAATACTTTGTTTCCATAGTATTGTGATACTTGTTGATTTTTGTTTTTTTTAAATTCAACAGGTGTTCTATTTACAACATCCTGCATTGCTAAAACTCTTTTTGAATTCATTTGTATGTGTTTTTAGGGGGGTATTAGATTAAAAAAGTAATTATTTTACAAAAATAGGTTAAAAAAAGGGGGGGTGCAACAAAAAAAAGTAATTTTTTTATAAAAATTAAATTTTTAACATTTTGTGAGTTAATGTAAAAAGTATTAGTTAAAGTGATAATTTTGAAACATGATTAATGTAGCTGTTTTTGCAAGTGGTGAGGGTACAAATGCCGAAAACTTATTTAATTATTTTGCAAATGATAATAGAATTAAATTTAAGCTCGTTGTAACAAATAACAATACTGCGGGTATAGTTGCAAGGGCAGAAAAATTTAAAAAAAACATACATTTTGTTAGTAAAACTGCACTTAATGAATACACTAACCAACTTATT
>CAZAPH010000060.1:4108-19243 GCA_964487105.1 uncultured Akkermansia sp. | reverse complement strand
TTGTAAAATTAAAAAATAGCTTTGGACTATTTTTTAATTACAATTGGTATTATTTAAAAAAGTAATCAATTTTTTTAATCACTACTATCTAAATCAAAAGTAAATAGAGGTCTAACTTGGTTAAGGTTTAATTTTTTGTCGCTATTTCTGTTAAATAATATTTGTTTTTCATTTACATGATTTTCAATTAAAATACGTTTTATTTCATTTTCACGTGATTTGAATAGTTCTTCTAATTTTAGTTTAATTTTTTCGTCGCCAACTAAGCGTTTACATTTTTCTAAATGCGAAATTTTTGTGTCTAAATCTTTAAATTGCGAGGAAACATAATAAGTAAATAAAGAGTCCTTATTATCAAACTTATCTATATTTTTTATTTCGTCTTCTTTTTTTGGTGAAATATAAGTTGGGTTATTTAAGTAAATTTCTTTAGCTAATCTATAAGTTAATAATTCTTTTTCTTTATCAATATTTACATTTTGTGTAAACAGTATAGCCAATTCTGGTTTTTGGACTAATGTTTCTGCTGTTTTTTTGAGAACTTTTTGTTGTTCTTTGTTATTAAAATCTACTTGCAAATAATCAAATTCAAATTCTGTAGCAGGTTCTTTTTTACCATATAAAGCACCAATTGCATTAAATGGGGCAGTTGCAGCTTTTACCAATAAATTTTCAAATATTTTAAGAATAATTTTACCTATTTTATATTTTGGATCGTTTAAATTACCGTTTACAGGAAATTTAAAATCTATGTTCCCTTTAGGATCTCTGAGCATTGCAATGCCCAGTTTTAAAGGCACTTTTGAAGCTGTTTTAATCCCTTTAATTCGTTTATTACATTTAATTTTTTCTATAAATAAATTATTTTCGGCTTTTAGTTGGTGGTTATTATTTATTGAAGTTTGAATGAGTAAATTTAAATCGCCGGTTTTAAAAGTATGAGCTAAATAATATTTTACATAAGGGTTAAACATGGTTAATGGTAAATTTTTTAAATCTGTTTTAAAATCCATTTCTAAAAAATCTGTTGGGTTTGCACTAATATCAACCTGTTGATTCCCTTTTTGGTTAATTTCAGTTCTAAACGTTGCGGATATTCTTTCGTTTTCGCTACTAATCCTATTACTATTAATACTTAAGTTTTCTAAATTCACATAAAATTGTTCACCTAAAGTAAAATCACTGTAATCAACCTCAATGTTATTTAAAGATACCTTATCAGCACTATAAGTGTTTAAAATATAATCTTTAGCAACCATTTTTACATAATCAGCAATTATTATAAATAAGTTAGAGTTGCTTGTTTGTGTTTGATCAACTTTTAATGAATCTGTTTTTGTTGAAGTAGTTGTATTTACAGATGCACTAGAAGTTGTTTTCATTAACCGATTAAAATTGGTTCCATTTTCATACAATTCTGTTTTTACATAAGCACCATTTAATTCAATTGTATTAATGTTAAATATACTTTTTGTAACGTTAATTGAATCTATCGTTATTTTTAGTTTATCTAAAGCGCTAACTTTTTCATTTAATACATCTGTTAATAAAAAATTATTTAAACCTAAATAGCCTTTAAGTGCTAAATCACTTGGATTTGAAAAACTACCGGCAAGTTTTAAATTAGAAGACAGTAAACCTTTAAAATCTTTTGCTAAAAGAAATTCTTTTAAATAAGGATAAAAAGGTTTTATATTTAATTGATTAATACTGCAATTCAGTTTATAGTTTAAATTTGATAAAATTAAATCTAAATCTGCATTTACTTTGCCTTGTTTATTTACTTGAAAATCTGTTGCAACATATAGTTTTTCGGAATTATAATTAAAAATTGGTAGAAGAATATTTAAATTATTTAAAGTGGTTTTTATTCCAACTTGTTTATCATTATAAAGTATAGTTCCATTATTAAGCTTAAGTTTATTTAAAAACCATTGTGTAGGTTCGGTACTTACAACTTCTGTTTTTTTAGATGTTGAGTCGTTACCTAAATTAAGTAAATCATCAAAATTAAATTTACTTTTATTTTGAATAATACTAATGGAATAATTACTTAATTCAAAATATTCCACTACATATTTATTTTTTATAGCTTGCCAAACACTTATTTTTGTTTTTAATTCGCCAAAGGTTAAAAATTTATTTTCGCTATTTTTTTCAAAAACAGTTAAACCAATTATATCAACTGAGCCACTTAAAACGCCTATGTTTATTGCGTTTAATGTAATTTCTCTACCAACAAATTTTGTATCATATTTTTGTATAGCCCACTTAGCAATAGGGTTAATAAATAAAATAATAAGTATAAATAAAGTAATTGTTATTGCTAACAAATAAAAAATGTATTTTAAAATTTTTTTAAGGGCTTTCATTAAAATAGTTTGCAATTTGCGGCGCAAAAGTACTGTAAATTTCTTTATTACAAGCAATAATTTGTCCGCCTTTTAACCAGTTATTTTGTAAATTAAAATCTGTAACAAAACCACCAGCTTCCTTAACAATTAATGCTCCAGCGGCAACATCCCAAGGTTTTAAATTATGTTCAAAAAATCCATCAACTCTACCACAAGCTAAAAAACATAAATCAGCAGCAGCTGCACCAATTCGTCTAATACCATGCGTATTTTTAATTAAAAACTCTAAAGCTGTAAAATAGTTTGGTAATTTTGTAAAGTTGTTAACCGGAAAACCTGTAGCAATTAAGGAGTTTGCTAAATTATTGGTTGTACTTACAGATATATTGATTCCATTTAAAAATGCACCATTGTTTTTACTAGCATGAAAACATTCGTTAAAAGTAATTTCGTAAACAACAGCCACTAAAATTTCATTATTACATTCAAGTGCAATACTTATTGCATAGCAATTAATTCCATGTACAAAGTTGGTTGTGCCATCAAGGGGGTCAACAATCCAATTGTATTGTGATAATTTAGATTCAGTTCCTTCTTCAACAATAAAGCCTGCATTAGGCAATATAGATTTTAAGCCTTCAACAATTTTTATTTCAGATGTTTTGTCAACATAGCTTACTAAATCATTTAGGTCTTTATTTTCAACTAAATTTTGGTTAAAATTTAATCGTTCTTTTCTAATCCAATCACCTACTTCAATAGCCAAACTTTTTACATTATTTTCAATTTGCTTTAAATCCATTAGTTTAAAATAGAATCTTTTAATAAATTATTAATTGTTGGGTAAGTATTTAAAATAACGTTTGTTTTAATTTCAGAAACACTAAACCATTCTACTTCAGTAATACTTTCTTCTAATTGAGGCTTTAAAGTTCCATTATAATTAGAATTCATTAAAAACCAAACACTTTCTTTAAGAACGATATTACCTTTTAATTCGTACAAATGAAAGGTTGATGGTAATTTATTTATAATATTTAATTGTTTAATACTACATTCTTCTTCACATTCTCTAATTGCACCTTCTTCGTCAGATTCATTTTTTTCGAGTTTTCCTTTTGGTAAATCCCATTTACCAAAACGTTTTATAAATAAAAATTTATTTTCTTTTTTAATCAATCCGCCTGCTGCTCTAATGTAAATTTGATTGTTTTTAAAAAAATCGATTAAATGTTTAAAGTCAGCTATGGAATAAATAGTATTTTTTCCGTTTAATAAATTTTTAATGAAATTTTTAGATTCAAATTTAGCTAAATCTTTAATATTAAATGATTGATTATGTGATTTTTGTGAATCTAAATCTATAAATTCTAAAAAATTATTATTGTAATAAACTCGTATGTTCATAAAAAATTATGTGATAAATTAAAACATCAATTACCTTTGTTGTATGACTACTTTTGATGATCCTGCTGTTAAAATTGCAGAATTTCTTTTACAAATAAAAGCAATTAAATTACAACCTGAAAATCCTTTTACATGGGCCAGTGGTTGGAAGTCTCCAATATACTGTGATAATCGTAAAACCTTATCTTACCCGCAAATTAGAACCTATATAAGACAACAATTTGTTGAAACAATAAATAAAAATTTTGCGCGACCAGATGTAATTGCTGGAGTTGCAACCGGTGGTATTGCGCAAGGCGCTTTAGTTGCTCAAGAAATGGGTTTACCTTTTGTGTATGTAAGAAGTGAAGCTAAAAAACATGGCTTAACTAATATGATTGAAGGTGAAATTGAAAAAGGGCAAACTGTTGTGGTAATTGAAGATTTAATTAGCACAGGAGGAAGTAGTTTAAAAGCTGTTAAAGCATTGCGCGATAAAGGTTGCGTTGTAAAAGGAATGGCTGCTATTTTTACTTATGGTTTTGATGAGGCTGTTAATAATTTTGCTATTGAAAAATGTAATTTAAAAACACTCTCAAATTATTCTATTTTAATTGAAACTGCTTTAAAAAAACAATATATAACTGAAAGTGCAGTTGACAGTTTAAATAAGTGGAGAGAAAATCCAGCGGTATGGGGGAGTTAATTACAAATAAATTTTATTAAATGGCAGCTTTTACTATTGATAGTAATGAAAATAATACTGTATCTAGAATTACTTATCTGTATAATTTCTTATCTGATTTTAAAAATTTTAAATCTATTTTACCAAGCGATAAAGTAGAGGATTTTACATTTAGTAATGATGAATGTAGCTTTAATATTAAAGGCATAACACCAATGAAAATTAAACTGATTGAAAAAGTACCTAATAGTTATTTATTATTTTCGAGCGAAGGATTAGCTAAATTTAATTTTTTGCTTAAAGCAAGTTTTATTGGAAATGCTGAAGAGTTGGGGGTATGTAAAATAATTTTATCTGGCGATTTAAATCCTATTATAAAATCAATGGCCGAGAAATCATTAACTAACTTAGTAAATACAATGTCATTAAAACTAAGTGAGTTAAAGGAAAATTAGTTTAGTCAACTCTTACTAATTTATACGAGTTAAATTATATTAACCAGTTAATAAAGTTCGGTTTAAACCAAATTATGCATTTGAATTTGTTACGAACCTTGAAAATGCAATAATCTCAAGTGTTCCCGCAAGATTTTATGTCGAAGGAATGGTTATAATCATTTCAAGAAATAAAATCGAGGAAACGCTTGAGATTGAAGCAGTTTCAAGGTGTAGTAGAATTTCTAATGCATGATTTGGGTTTAATATAAAATACAGTAATCTACTGTAAATAGTTGTCGCTAAAAAAATAGTTTTTGCAAATTTAAGGTTCAAACTTTTTGAGGACAGAGAAAATAGAAACTTTTCTGTCAATATATATACGGCTTAAGGGATTAACTTTCGTAATAATAAACTTTTATAATTGCAATATCTTTTAAGAAATCTATTTGCCCTATACTTATTCTATGAATATTTAATCCTGTTCTAATTTTTAAGTCATCAATTAGTTCTGTGTTTTTTTCTTTTTTTATTAATTCTATTTTTTCATATATTATTACTTGTATATTTTCTTTTTTATAAAGTAAATTACTTTCAAACAAATAGGCACTTATAACAACAATTAAATTAATTATAGATAAAAATAAATACTCGTATCCATCGGGAGTATCTTTAATTTTTGTTATAGCTGTAATTAAACCAATTGCAATTACTAAAAAAAGATAACTCATATCTTTAATGCTAATATCTTCTGTTCTATAACGCAACATGCTAAAAACAGCAAATAAGCCAAAAGCTGCCCCCATGCTTAGTTCAACTCTGTTTAATAAAAAGCTAATTAAAAAAATAACAATGTTAAAAATAAAAAATGTAAAAAATAGATCGCTTCGTTTATATGTTTTATAATATACAAACCTTAAAAGAATAATTATAAAAATAATATCTATTAAAAATCTAAAGCTAAATTTTTGCGCTATTTTAATGAGTTCGCTTGTATTTGAAATTGTTTCTAACATTTTTTAAATTTTATTTATAATTCTTAAATTTTCTTTAAAATTATTGGTTTTTATAGATCTGTTTGTTAATGCCATACCTAAACAATATTTGCTAATTCCAACTTCTGTAATATTTAGAGATCGAACTAAATTAATAAATGGAGAGTTGTTTTTTTCAATTCTTTTTACTTCTGCAAATATAATATTGTTTAACGTTACGTTTGTTTTCAGGTAATTAGCCTCGTAATTAATATCTAAAGTAACCCTTTCAACCCCAGATTTACTAACTAAACAAATTCTGGAGTAATTAATCCAAATTTGTGGTTTTAATTTGTTTGGATTTTCAATTTTGTTTTGTGAAAAAAAATTATTTTGTTCGTGCGAAAATTTATCATTTAATAAACTTTGTAATCTTGTTTTAATGGTACGGTTTTTATTTGTTTTTAATTTTATTTCCATAAAGCCTATATTACTTTCAACATAATTTCGGTACCTAACTTTATATCGGTTTAATTTACCGTTATGGTGTTGATAATAAAAGTTTAAATCTTAATAATCATAAAATAAAGTGTAGTATTTGGAAATTAAATTACAGTTAATTACAAAGCAATCATAAAAAGGTTTTAATTGAATTAAAATGTTTTCAAGTTGATTTATGTTAAAAATATATTTAGTGTCTAATCTATCTAAAAGATTATAAGCTCTAATATTATTTATATTTATAGATGAATAAGTATTTAATATTTGATTTAAATTTTGATACATTATTTTATTGAATACTCATATTTTTTTGTGGCTAATAAGTTATTGGACGCATCAAATATTTTTTTTTCGGTTTTTAAACCATTTGCTTGATATTTAATATTAGTTTTTTTTAGTAATATCCCATTTGAGTCGTAAAAATATTCTTCTATTTTTTGACCAAATAAATTATATTTATATACTCTTTTTTCAATTAATTTACTTAAACCGTTGTATTCTAATTCTTCAATAGGGTTATCGTCGCTATTGTAGCTTATTTTTAAAATAGATTTTAATTTTCCGGATTTATCATAGTTCCAATCTTCAATAATTTCACCTGAAGAATTGTAAATTGTTTTACTATCATTAATTGTTTTTCCGTTTATTTTTTCTGTAACTATAATTGATTTAATACCTAAATTTTTAATTTCCTTTTTTTTTTGAGAAAACGATTTTAAACATGAAAATGTAAATAGAATAAAAATTAATGCTCTAAAATTTATATCCATGGTTTAATCGATGTTTATTAATTAATTATAAATTTTTTCAAAATGCTATTAATTCTTGTGGATTAATAGCAAAACCATTATACCAAACTTCAAAATGTAAATGCGGCCCTTTGCTTAACTCTCCTGTACTACCAACTGTACCAATTGGTTCGCCACTTTTTACTCTACTTCCTAATGGCTTTAAATTACTACTTAAATGCTTATAAATACTCACTAAATTATTACTATGTTGAATATGTATTACATAACCATCTTGTGTGCTAAACCCATTGTAAATAATAACCCCATCTAAAGTACTTTTTATTAATTCATTTTCTTTTGTAACAATATCAACTCCAAAATGTTTATTTTTTAGATTAAATGATTCGCTAACCAAACCATTTACTGGTTGAAAAAAAACCAAATCAGAAAGTCCGCTTAGCTTAGTGTTTTTTATAGCTACACTTGTTTTTAAAAGATTGTTTTCGTAATCGTTTCTGAAATTTTTATCATTTTGACCAATAGCTGTATTAACATCTTTATATTTTCCGCTGGTATCTTTTAACGGTTTATCCGTTTTTGTTTCATGAGTTTCGTTTAAAACATTTAATAAGGTTTGCATGTAAATATCTCTAGATGCTAGTACATTATTGATGGAATCTGTTTTATTACTTAAATTAACAATTAATTTTCTTTCGGTTATATTTCCATAACCAGGTATATATTCTCTAAGTGGTGTAAACGCAACAAAACTAATTACCAATGTGGTCATTACAATTGTAATTGCAGCAATGCCTATAATTAAACCAGCCGGACTTAATTTTAATGAAAAACTCTCTCCAAATGTAGAATCATTAAGTATTACAAGGCGATACCTACTTTTAAGCCATGTTTTAAATAATTGCCATTTATTTTGTTTTTTATCTACCAATTCTGTAAAGATGCAAAAAAAATATATTTTTTTAATGGAAACTTGCAAAACAATAAAAGTTTCCTTAGTTTTGCATCCGATTTTATATAATGGTTGATGAAAATGCAATAAAAATTTTAAAAGGAGCTGAACAGCTTTTTTTTAAATATGGTATTAAAAATGTTACTATGGATGATGTTGCTAAGCATTTATCAGTTAGTAAAAAAACAATATATCAATACTTTAAAGATAAAGATACCATGATTCATAAACTGGTTGAGTTAACATTAGTAGAAGACCAATGTATTATTCAAAAATCTCAATTAGAATCAAAAAATGTGATAGATGAGGTGTTTAATTTAATGGAGAATATGCGCGAATTTTTCTCTAAAATAAACCCAATTTTATTTTATGAGTTAAATAAATATTATCCTGAAACGTGGAAGTTGTTTTTAAATTTTAAAAATGATTTTATTTTAAAAAGTGTCGAAAATTCACTTTTAAAAGGACAAAAAGAAGGTTATATCCGTTTAGATATTAACTTAAAATTATTATCAAGATTACGGGTTGAATTAATTGAACTTGCAATGAATGGAAAGCGCATGCCACATAACCAATTCGGAATTATTGAAATACATACCGCATTTACTGAACATTTTTTATATGGTGTTTGTACTTTGAAAGGCCATAAATTAATTAATAAATACAAAAATATCGATGAAGATTAATATGAAAATAAAACTAAGTATTTTATTTACAACAATAAGTGTAATGCACTATTTTGGACAACAACAAAATAATTACACATTACAACAAGCAATTGATTTTGCTGTTAAAAATAGCCCAAGTCAATTAAATTCTGAACTTGATTTACAATCTACTGTATATAAAAGAAATGAAGTTTTAGGTTTAGGCTTGCCTCAAATTAATGGAAGTTTTGATTTTAAAGACTATTTAGAATTACCAACTTCTATTATTCCTTTAAGTGCATTTAGTCCGCTTGCTCCACCAAACACTTATGCTGCTGTAAAATTTGGAACGCAATATAATGCAACCGGGGGTGTAAGTGCAAACCAATTATTATTTAGCGCCGATTATTTATTTGGATTAAAAGCATCTAAAGAATTAATAAATTTATCTCGCATTAATGTAAATAGAAGTAAAACTGATTTGGTTGCCCAAGTAAGCAAAGCATATTACGGCGTTTTAGTTAATAAAGAGCGTTTAAAACTTATTGATGCAAATATTGAAAAGCTAGAAAAAAACTACTCAGAAGTAAGTGCGTTAAATAAACAAGGTTTTGTAGAATTAATAGATGTTGAACGTTTAGAAGTTGCAAAAAATAATTTAGCTGTTGAAAAACAAAAAGTTTCTGAAATGCTTAAAATAGGTGAAAACATGCTGAAATTTCAAATGGGGTATAAATTAAACGAACCAATTTTATTAGTTGATAGTTTAGTTGCTGTAGATGGTTTAGATAAAGAATTATCAACTAACAATATAGATATAAGCAATAAAAATGAATATTTAATTCTTAATGCCCAACAAAAGCTTTACGATATTGATGTGAAAAGATTGAAATGGGGTTACTTACCAACAATTGCAGCTTATGGCTCATACCAATATCAAACTATGCGTAAAGAACCTAACATTTTTGATAACGATAAAAACAATGCAATTAAGCAATGGTATCCAATTGGAGTAATTGGCGTACAAATGAACATTAACATTTTTGATGGGTTACAAAGACATTTTAAAATACAACAATCAAAAATAACATCGCAAAAAAATCAAAATAATTTAAAAAATATTGAATTAGCTGCTCAATTTGAAGCAAGTACAGCTGCAATATCATATAACAATGCTCTAAAAACATTAAGTAACAATAAACGTAATATGGAGTTGGCGCAAAATGTTTTTAATGTATCCACCAAAAAATATCAACAAGGTATAGGTTCTAACATCGAAGTAATAAACGCACAAACATCAATGCGCGAGGCTGAAGTTAACTACTACAATGCATTGTACGATGTGTTAATTTATAAAATAGATTATCAAAAAGCTACTGGTACATTAGTAAAGTAAATAAAATAAAAATTAAATAATTATAAAATGCATATGCAAAAATCAATTTTAATAATAACAATTGCTACAATAATTGCTTCGTGTGGAAGTAAAGATAAAAAAGCTCAATTAGAAAAACTTTTACAACAAAAAGTTGAACTTGAAACAAAAATAACTGAACTTCAAACAGAACTTGGTAAATCTGATACTTTATCGGCAAGTAAAGATTTAACTCAAATATCAGTATTTGAATTACAACCAACTGTATTTAAATCTTATATTGAAATTCAAGGTAAAGTTGATGCTGATGAAAACGTATCGGTATCATCAGAAATACCAGGAACAATAACTAAAATAAATGTAAAAGTAGGCGATGAGGTTGTTAAAGGTCAAATACTTGCCGAAACAGATTCTAGAGCAGTAGCGCAACAATTAGCTGATTTACAAACTAACTTAGATTTAGTAACTCAAATTTATGATAAACAAAAAGCCTTATGGGATCAAAAAATTGGTACAGAAATTCAGTATCTACAAGCTAAAACCAATAAAGAAAGTTTAGAAAATAAAAAAGCCACTTTACAAACTCAAATAAACATGACTAAAGTTATTTCTCCAATTGCTGGTACAATAGATGCTGTAAATATTAAACTAGGACAAGCAATAGCCCCTGGTGTACCTGCTATTAGCGTTATTAATTTTAATAATTTAAAAGTTAAAGCCGATGTTGCTGAAGGGTATGGCTCTAGAGTACATACCTGTAACGAAACAATAGTTTATTTCCCAGTTTTATATGATTCAATTGTTTCAAAAATAAAATATGCATCAAGAGCAATTAATGCTATGACAAGAACTTTTGGAATAGAAGTGACGTTAGAGAATAAAGAAATTTACAGACCAAATATGGTTGCACGTATAAAAATAAACGACTATCAATCTAAACAACCACAAATTAATATACCTGTTAAATACATTCAAAAAGATGATAACGGAAGTTACACATTTATTGAAAATAATGGTAAAGTAATAAAAAAACAACTAGCACTTGGCCGCGAGTATAATGGTTTTGCCGAAGTTTTAACTGGCTTAAATGCTGGTGATAAATTAATTGTTGCCGGATATGATTTAGTAAAAGAAGGCGCATCTGTGGTTGTAAAAAATTAACTGTCTCAAAATTAAAATATGAACGATAATAATATTAAAGAGTTTAAACCAAGCAGTTGGGCAATTGAAAATAAACTCACTATTTATTTAATAACCATTTTTATTAGTATTGCTGGTATAATGGCTTATAACTCTTTGCCTAAAGAAAATTTTCCTGATATTACAGTACCTACATTTTATATTAATACTATAAATGGCGGTAATTCCCCTAATAATATCGAAAATACAATTACAAAGCCAATTGAAAAACGTTTAAAAGCAGTATCAGGAATTAAAAAATTTACTTCCACTTCACTTCAAGATGTTTCGGTAATTGTAGTTGAATTTCATACTAACGTTTCGGTTGATGCAGCTAAACAAAAAGTTAAAGATGCTGTTGATGAAGCTAGAACGGATATGCCTAATACACTTACCCGTGAACCAATGATTAAAGAAATTTCATTTTCTGAAATTCCAATTATGTATATAAATATTGCAGGTAAATATGATTTAAAGCAAATGAAAAAATATGCTGAAGATTTACAAGATGCAATTGAAGGTTTAAAAGAAATTAATGAAGTAAAAATTGTAGGTGCTTTAACACGCGAAATACAAGTAAATATTGATGCGTATAAAATGCAAGCAGCAAACTTAACCTTTGCAGATATTTCTGGAGCTATTTCTCGCGAAAACATTACAATATCTGGTGGTAATGTACCTTTAAATGGTATGAAACCAACTTTAAGTATAAAAGGTGAATTTAAAGACCCAAAGGAAATAGAAAATATTATTGTTAGCTCTGCAACAGGCGCAAAATTATTTTTAAGAGATATTGCAGAAGTTAAAGATGGTTTTGAAGAAAAAGAAAGCTACTCAATTTCTAAAGGTAAAAATGTAATTACATTAAATATTATTAAACGTTCAGGCGAAAATTTAATCGATGCAGCAGATAATATTAAATCCACTATCGCTAAAATGAAAGCAGGAGGCCAAATTCCTGAAGGCTTAGATATTACCTACAGTGGCGATCAAAGTAATAAAACACGCACAACATTACACGATCTTATAAACACAATTATTATTGGGTTTTTATTGGTAACAATTGTTTTAATGTTTTTTATGGGTGTTACTAATGCAATATTTGTAGCATTATCTGTTCCTTTATCCATGTTTATTGCATTTTTAATAATGCCAAGTATAGGCTTCACTTTTAATATGATAGTTTTATTTGCATTTTTATTAGCACTTGGTATTGTTGTTGATGATGCAATTGTTGTAATTGAAAATACTCACCGTTTATTTGATAATGGTAAACGAAATATTAAAACTGCTGCTAAACTTGCTGTTGGTGAAGTTTTTATGCCTGTACTTTCTGGAACAATTACAACCTTAGCACCTTTTATTCCTTTGGCATTTTGGACAGGGATAATTGGTAAGTTTATGTATTTCCTTCCTATCACTTTAATTATTTCTCTCCTCGCTTCATTATTTGTAGCTTACATTATTAACCCTGTTTTTGCAGTTGATTTTATGAAATCTCATGATGAAGAACATAGCAATTATGGGAAAATAAATAAAAAAGCAAAATTACAATTGTTGTTATATGCCGTAGTTGCTTTAATTGCCTATTTAAGCGGTAGTATTGGTGTAGGAAATTTTATTGTATTCTTAGGTTTATTTTTAATTTTTCATAGGTTATGGTTGTATAAAGCTATTGAAGCTTGGCAATTTAAAATATGGCCAAAATTTATTGAAAGATATAGTAAAATTTTAGTGTGGTGTCTTAAAAAACCAGCTCGTACTTTATTAATTGTAGTTAGTTTATTTATATTTTCAATAATCTTTTTTGTTGCGCGTGGACCAAAAGTTGGATTTTTTCCGCAAGGCGAACCTAATAACATTTATGTGTATGTTAAGCTACCTGAAGGAACCGATCCAAAAATTACTAATGCAACTATGCGTAAAGTTGAACAAAGAATTTATACTGTAATAGATGCTAGTGATCCTATTATTGAATCAATGATTTCTAATGTTACTATTGGAGTAACTGATCCTCAAGATGGTGATCAAAATTCTTACCCAAACAAAGGTAAAATTGCTATTTCATTTGTAAGTTTTGAGCATCGTAATGGAAAAAACACAAATGAATACCTTAAAAAATTACAAACTTTAAATTGGGATATCCCCGGTGTTGAAATTTCTGTTAATAAAGAACAAGCCGGTCCTCCGCAAGCTAAACCAATTACTATTGAAATAACTGGCGAAGATTTTAAAGCATTAATTGCTAATGCAGATAATGTGAAAAAAATTATTGATGAATCAAAAATTGATGGTATTGTGAATTTAAAATCAGATTTTGTTAGTAATAAACCAGAAATTATTTTTGATATTGATAGAGAACGTACTCAACGCGAAGGGCTATCCTTAGCTCAAGTGGCTATGGAGATTAGAAGTGCTGTGTACGGAAATGAAGCTACAAAGTTTAGAGATGTTGATGATGAATATAAAGTACAACTTAGGTATCAATTCGATCAACGTAATGATATTGAAACAATCCGCAATTTAAAAATTGTGTATCGTGATATGAATATGGGCGGTATTGTACGTAGTGTTCCTATTTCTGCAATTAGTAATATTAGATATGATTATACTTATGCTGGTATTAAACGAAAAAATAACCAACGTATTATTACTTTATCTAGTGATGTTAAAGAAGGCTTTAACGCAAATGAAATAGCAACTAAAGTGCAAAAAACAATTTCTAAATATAAATCTACTGGTGGCGTTGTTGTTGCTTTTGGTGGACAATCTGCCGATCAAGCCGAAACTGCCGGGTTTTTAGGAAAAGCTATGATGATTGCTATAGGGCTGATGTTACTTGTATTGGTAGGCTTATTTAATTCTCTTGGTAAACCAGTTATTATTTTATCAGAAATACTTTTTAGTATCATAGGTGTATTTATTGGTATTGGTATATTTAAAATGGAAATGAGTATTGTAATGACAGGTGTTGGTATTTTTGCTCTTGGTGGTATTGTTGTTCGAAATGGAATCTTTTTAGTAGAATTTGCCGAATTTTCAAGACAAGGAGGAATGTCTCTTTATGATGCCGCTTTAGAAGCAGGCAGAACAAGAATAACTCCGGTTGTTTTAACAGCAGTGGCAGCAGTTTTAGGTCTTATCCCTTTAGCAGTAGGTTTAAATATTAATTTTGAAACTTTATTTACGGAGTTAAATCCACATATTTTCTTTGGTGGAGATAGTGTTGCTTTTTGGGGTCCTTTATCGTGGACTATGATATTTGGATTAATATTTGCTACATTATTAACGCTTTTACTTATACCTGCACTCTACTTAATGGTTGAGCGCATGAAAAGAAAAGCAATTATTATTTTAAACCATTTTGATTTACCTAAAATTATCATCTACATTCCTTTTGTTGTTTTAATTTTAATGCTAATCTTAAAAATTCAAAAAAAGAAACTTGATTTTGGTGATTTAAACGCATAATTTTATTGACACTATTTTTTTTAAATTAATTTATTTAACTTTAGTGTTATAATAAATTGATATATGAAAAATTTTAAATGGTTTGTTGTATTAGTTTTAACTTTTGTGTTTTTAAATTCTTGTAAAAAAGATAAAAAAACGGAGGATAATAATCAAACAGAACCGGCTACAACCGGTAATTTAAAGCTAAAATTTAATAATAATTATGGAACAGCTCCTTTAGTTTTAAATTCAAATAATTACATTAACAATACTGATACGTTTAAGGTTAGTGTGTTTAATTATTATATTAGTAATATAAAATTAACTGCCGATGATAATTCTGTTTATTCCGAGTCAGAAAGTTATCATTTAGTAAAAGCTCAAAATGTTAGTTCTTTAGCTTTTGAATTAACAAATATTCCTATAAAAAATTACAAATCAATTGC
>CAZAPH010000060.1:0-4098 GCA_964487105.1 uncultured Akkermansia sp. | reverse complement strand
GCTTTTGTAATTGGTGTTGATAGTTTAAGAAATGTATCTGGTGCTCAAACCGGAGCTTTAGACCCAATTAATGGACATTTTTGGACATGGAGTTCAGGTTACATTATGGCAAAATTAGAAGGTACATCACCACAATCACCTGATCCTGATAAAAAAATTATTTTTCATTTAGGAGGATTTAAAGGTCCTTATAACGTACTAAAAAATGTAAATTTAACCTTCCCCAATAATGCTGTAGTTGCTGAAAATAAAACACCAGAAGTTACATTAAAAGCAGATTTAAAAGAGTGGTTTTCTCCTTTCTCTATAAATTTTGCTACGCTTAATTCTGTGCAAACTGTTGGTGCCACATCAAAAAGCATTGCAGATAATTATGCTAAAATGTTTAGCGTTGTAAGTGTTGTAAATTAGAAAGCGGTAATTAATAGGACAACACCATTTATGACAAAAAATATCACTAGGACATTTGTACTCATTTTACTATTACTCAGTTTTATACCAACAATATATTCTCAAGTTAATTCAAAGACTATCGCTCTGACCCAAAAATCAAAAGGTGAAATAATAAATTCTATATCTCAATTGCTACTTGATAATTATGTTTATCCAGACACTGCAAAATTGATTAGTAATTTCATTTTAAAACAACTTTCGGATGGAAAATACAAATCAATTAATGACCCTGTAAAATTAACGGACGTTTTAAATGTGGACATCAGAACAATAATTAATGATGGTCATTTTCAAATCATCTACAATCCAATACTGGAAAGACAATTGCTGGAAAATAATCAAATTCTACCTACAACAACAGCGCAAGTTAATTTCCGAAGCCACAATTCTGGAATTCGTTCAATAAAAATATTAAATGGAAATATTGGACTTCTTGAAATAGGGAATTTCGTTGATACAAGTTATAAATCAAAAGAAACAATAAAATCTGCGATAACATTCTTAGCTAATACAAATGCTGTTATTTTTGACTTAAGAAATAATGGTGGAGGTTCGCTTGAAATGGTTCATTTTATTAGTAGTTACTTTTTTGAAAAGAAAATACACCTTTGCGATAGGTTCAGCCGACCCGCAAATAAACTTACAGAGTTTTATACAACTCCTGACACAACAGAAAAGCGATTCATTAATAAACCATTGTATATTCTTACGGGTAGCAGTACTTTTTCTGCAGCTGAAGAATTTACATATAATTTGAAAGTGTTAAATAGAGCTACAATTATTGGGCAAAATACAGCAGGGGCTGCGCACGGTACATTTGAAAGGTCAGCAACGAATGGTGTGGTTATTTACATTCCGTATTCTAGAATTATTAATTCTATTACGAAAACAGACTGGGAACATAGCGGTGTTATTCCCGACCTAAGCGTTGGTTCTGAAAAAGCTCTTGAAGTTGCTCAAGAAAAAATATTTGAAGAACTTATTAAAACTACTATAGACAGTACGAGTATTTTTGAATTAAATTGGCAATATGACCTAATAAAAGCCAGCAATAATCCATTGACGATTGATCAAGAATCATTAAAAAAATTTTGTGGCGTATTTGGAGAGCGGACTTTTACTCTCGAAAACGGTGAACTATATTATCAAAGATTAGGCAAGCCTAAGTTCAAAATGACCGCAATGACAAAGACTAAATTTAAAGGAAATGATTTCTTTAAAATTGAGTTCGTTAAAAATGCAGATGGAAATTTCGATGAATTAGTTGCTTACTATCAAGACCATAGAGTTGAAAAAGCTAAACGAATAAAATAACTACAGCCAAGCCCCAAATTGTAAGGCGCAACAATACGAACAGTGAAAAAATACACACAACTTTTTGTTTGGAATTCCCTTTTACCCTTAATTAAATTAAGTGAATAATTAATATTTTCTATTTTCCCCCTTAAATTGTATCTTTAACCCAGATTTTGCAATAGGATTCGTTATGAGACACAAAACAGCAATAAAATCAAAGGTTTTGCGATTGAAACATAGTTGTTACTATGGTGAACGAGAAAAAGCTGCGAAGCTTTTGATTTTGCAGGTGTTTTGAGTCGGAATAGAAGTTCTATTGCAAACTCTGGGTCTAACAGCAATTAGGTATTTGAGTTTATGTAAAATCTAACTTGTAGATAAAATAAAACTAAAAAACATTATCTAATAAGAAAAAGAAAATGATAAAATGGTTATACATACTCTATTTTTGTCTGTTTATTCAACTTATAAGTTTTGCACAAAGCACTAAAATTGATAAAAAAAATGCTGCTTTTACAATAAGAGGTAGTGGGGGAGTTCCCGCAAGCTTTAGTAGCAACATGTTTAAATTTGGTTTTAAGGGTGTTTATGAATTTGACATAACTGTAAACTATAAATTATTTGATAATTTTCATATTGGTTTAGGATATAGGCAAACATTATTTAAAAATAACCCCAAATACTTTACCTATTATAAAGACCCTAGAACTACTTTTACTATTCCGTACGATACAAGATTTCAAGTTCAAAGTTTTATTTTGAATTTAGGATACGACCATTTTTTTACTGATAAATTTTACATCACCTATAACATTCAAAGTGGAATTGCTAATAGTCAGTTTTTAAAAGTTATTCAAGATACTTCATTTTATAACAGGCCTTATCAACCAAGTGATTATCAATCTCCCTTTATTAAAGCACAAGGCACTTTTAATTTTATAGTTGAACCTAAACTAAGTTTTAATTTTTATTTTGGATATCAATCACTTCTTTTTAATTACGATCCGCGTTCATCACGTATGAATCAATATGAAGAACTAAGAAATAAATCCAACAAACAAGGCATTGCTTGGTTAAGTTTTGGCTTTGGATTTAATGTTTTGTTAGATAATAAAAATAAATAATTATGATACAAATTACGGCAGATACACCAGTTAAATTTGATAGAAAAAAATATAAAGATGAATTACTTGTTACTTTATATAAAAATATTTTAAAGCCTCGTTTAATAGAAGAAAAAATGTTGGTTTTATTACGTCAAGGTAAAATTGCTAAATGGTTTAGTGGTATTGGTCAAGAAGCAATTTCTGTAGGGGTGGCAAGTGCTTTAAATAATGATGAATATATATTACCTATGCACCGTAATTTAGGTGTTTTTACAACTCGTCAAATTCCGCTAAATAGATTGTTCTCTCAATTTCAAGGTAAACCGGGAGGTTTTACACAAGGCAGAGATAGAAGTTTTCATTTTGGTACTCAAGAATATAAAATTATTGGAATGATTTCGCATCTAGGTCCTCAATTAGGCGTAGCAGATGGTATTGCCCTTGCAAACAAACTTAAGCAAAATAAAAAAGCTACAGTTGTGTTTACTGGAGATGGCGGTGCTAGCGAAGGAGATTTTCATGAAAGCATAAATACTGCTGCTGTTTGGGATTTACCAGTAATTTTTGTTGTTGAGGCTAATGGTTATGGATTGAGTACACCAAGTAGCGAACAATTTAGATGTAAATCATTCGCAGATAAAGCAATAGGGTATGGTATAGAAGGACACAGTATTGATGGAAATAATATTTTAAAAGTTTATGAAACAATAAAAAATTTAGCAGAAAGTATTCGCGAAAACCCACGCCCTATTTTATTAGAGTGCGTAACTTTTCGTATGCGTGGACACGAAGAAGCAAGTGGTACTAAATATGTACCTAAAGAATTATTTGATTTATGGGGGAGAAAAGATCCGGTAAATAATTTCGAAAAATTTTTATTAAATGAAGCAGTACTTACAGAAGAGATGATTGAAAGTATTCGATCAGATATTAAAAAAGAAATTGAATCAGGACTAGAAATTGCTTTCGCAGAAACACTTCCTCCTCCAAATACAATTAAAGAATTAAGTGAAATTTTTAAACCAATTGAAATAAAAAACACAAAACCTTTTAATACCAATTCTACTAATATGCGTTTAATAGATGCTATTAGTAATGGTTTAAAATTAGCAATGCAAAAACATCCGAATTTAGTTTTAATGGGCCAAGATATTGCAGAATATGGTGGTGTATTTAAAATAACCGAAGGTTTTGTTGAAGAGTTTAGTAAAGATAGAGTTCGAAACACACCACTTTGTGAAAG
>CAZAPH010000059.1:15883-19288 GCA_964487105.1 uncultured Akkermansia sp. | reverse complement strand
ATTTTGTATTTCATCTATTTTTTTTTCATTACATTTTAACTCAATGCTTGATACTTTTACAGAATCTTCAAACAAATACCTTGCAGTTTTAATATTAACAAATACAAATTGGTAATCAAACTCGTCATTTATTGAAAAAACACCAATAGGGCTAACATAAACTTGATTGAGTTGTTCATCCATTGATAAACCAGAAGTTTTTCCTTTAACTGGACTAAATAAAATAAGTTCGTTTACATAACCATTTAAATTTATACCTAATTGGTTGGCAATACCTTTTCCAATTATAATAGAATTGGCGTTAGTTTTAGTAAATAGTTGTGAGTTTCCTTCGGTTATTACAGAGTTAAACTTTGTAACTTTAGAAAAATCATTATCTATCCCTTTAACTGTAACTAATGTTTGTCTATCTTGATTTTTAAGTAAAGCTTTATCTGTTAAGCAAAAGCATAAATTTTGTAATCCATTAATGCTTTTAATTTCGTGTAGTTTTTGATTAGAAATAGTAAATGTTTTTTCGTTTTTAGCTGTAATTTTTAAATCTGGCTCTAAGGTATTGTATAAATTTGCTACAATACTGGTTAATCCATTCATTGCGCTTAAAATTATAATTAAAGCTGCGGTTGTTATAGCAATTGCAATAATACTTATCCAACTTATTACATTAATTGCATTATTACTTTTTTTAGAAATTAAATACCTTTTGGCTATGTAAGTGGAAAAATTCAAATTTATTTTTTCAATAAAGCTTCAATTTTCATTGCATAATCTAAAGAATCGTCAATAAAAAAGGTTAAATCCGGCACCACTCTAACTTGTTTACCAATTAACAACCCTAACTTTTTGCGAATGGGCGTTTTATTTAACTCAACTAACTTAAAAACTTCATCTCTATTTTTACCCATTATACTTAAATAAACTTTAGCATAACCTAAATCGGGGCTAACCCTAACTGTAGTTACGGTTATAAAGCCACCACCAAATATATTTCGGGCTTCACTTCTAAAAATCTCAGCTAATTCTTTTTGAAGTAATTTATTTACTTTTTGCTGTCTAACACTATCCATAATGTAAAGGTAATGAGAAATTTTGTAGTATATTCGTTCTTTAATTAGAATTATAATTTATTAGTTAATTAAATTATTACGTAAATATTAAAATTATATGCGATTAGATAGAGTTTTACGAAGAAAATTATTTGGATTATTAAATTTTGGTAATAATGTAGAATGTAACTATTGTGGAAAAACATTTAAGCAATTTATGGCCGAAGGTGTAAAATCTCCTGTATTTTTAAAATATAAAGTTGCCGGAGGTGGGTATAAAAAAAATAATTATTGCCCAAGTTGCTATTCAGTTGACCGCTCAAGATTACTAAAACTTTTTTTTGAACTAAGAACAAATGTTTACAAGCAACCCACCGAATTATTACACATCTCTCCAAATAAAGAAATTGCAAATGCTTTAATTGCACCAACAATTAAACAAACAGTAGGAACAATTGAACCCGAAATGTATTCTGAATACAATCCCGTTTACATGGATATACAAGACATTAAAATGCCCGACGAAACTTACGATGTGGTTGTTTGTTGCCATGTAATTGAGCATGTTGATGATGCCCCAAAAGCAATGAAAGAAATTTATAGAATACTTAAAAAAGGTGGCTTTGCTGTATTGCAAGTACCTTTAGCTATTAATTTAGAGAAAACAATTGAAGATACTACGCTTAAAACTGATAAAGAAAGAAAATTAAAATTTGGACAAACAGATCATGTACGGTTATTTGGTTTAGATTATTTTGAAAAACTTACTCTAGCCGGTTTTAAAGTAGATAGAGATAATCCTTTTACAAATAAATGGATAGAAGATAAATTATTAAAACGTTATGCTTTAGATCCTATTGAAGATGTTATAGTTTGTCATAAAATTTAAACATGAAACTATTTACAGCATTTAAATACATTAAAGGATTTGAAAAGTATGCATTTTTTAATGTTATTTTTAATATTTTCTATGCTATATTTTCTGTTATTTCGTTAACACTTGTTTTGCCTTTTTTAAATTTACTAGGCAAATCAACCGATGAGTTAAAAATTTTTTCGACACAGCCCGAACCTACTTTTTCAATAACAAAAATTACTAGTTATATTTTTCAAAAATTTGATTATGAAGTAACACAACTTATTTTTTTAAATGGAACTGATAACGAAAGTATAAAAACAGGCAAACTAAAAGCACTTTTATTTATTTGTACACTAGTATTTTTAGCTACGTTTTTAAAAAACTTATTTAGATATTTTGCAATGTTTTTTATAGCACCAATTAGGATTGGTGTTGTTAATCAACTCCGAAATAAATTACATAAAAAAACATTAGAATTACCTTTAAGTTATTTTAACGACGAAAAAAAAGGCGACTTAATGAGCCGTATTACCAACGATGTTATAGAAATAGAATTTGGAATTATGACCAATTTAGAAATAATTTTTAGAGAACCTTTAACTATTATTTTGTTATTTATTTCACTCATTAGCATTAGTGCAAAACTTACTTTACTTGTTTTAGTTTTGCTGCCATTAGCCGCAATTATTATAGTAATTTTAAATAAAAGTCTTAAAAAAGCATCGTTAAAAAGTAAAACTACTTTAGGCCAATTATATGCTTTAATTGAAGAAACATTGCATGGATCAAAAGTAATAAAAGCCTTTAGAGGCGAATATTTTTTACAAAACAAATTTGAAACTGTTAATAAAGAATTTTATAAGGAAAGTGTAAAACTGTACCGTAAAACAGATTTAAATAGCCCATTAACCGAAACAATTGTTATTCTTATTTTAATGATAATTTTATATTTAGGAGGAACAATGGTTATTAATGGAACAGATGGTTTAACTAGCGAAACTTTTATTATGTACTTTATAGCGGCTTCTCAATTAATTCCTCCTATAAAACAAATTACTGTAGCCTATGGTTTTGTTCAACGTGGAGTTGCTAGCGAAGAAAGAATAAATAAAATTTTACATGCAGATAATGTTATTCATGAAATAGAAAACCCAATAACAATTAATGATTTTAAAAATGTAATAGAGTACAAAAATGTTTATTTTAAATATATAAAAGGTGATGAAGGTTATGTTTTAAAAAACATTAATTTAAACATTATTAAAGGTAAAACAATTGCTTTAGTTGGTCAAAGTGGCAGTGGTAAAACAACTTTAGCAGACATGCTTCCTCGCTTTTACGATTGTGATAATGGTGAAATTTTATTAGATGGCATTAACTTAAAAAACGCATCATTAAAGAGCTTACGAAGTAAAATTGGCGTTGTAACTCAAGAAAGTATCTTGTTTAACGATTCTATTTTAAATAATATCATTTTTGGTTTAGAAAACGTTACAAAAG
>CAZAPH010000059.1:13586-15873 GCA_964487105.1 uncultured Akkermansia sp. | reverse complement strand
AAAAGAACAAGCTATAGAGGCAGCTAAAATTGCCAATGCTCATCAATTTATCGAAAAATTACCAAATGGTTACAACACTAATATTGGCGATAGAGGCAATAAATTAAGTGGTGGACAAAAACAACGTATTAGTATTGCAAGAGCAATATTACGTAATCCTGAAATTTTAATTTTAGATGAAGCAACAAGCGCTCTAGATACTGAAAGTGAAAAATTAGTGCAAGAAGCTTTAACTAATTTAATGAAAAATAGAACAAGTATTGTTATAGCTCACCGTTTAAGCACCATAAGCAATGCCAACGAAATAATTGTTATGAATCAAGGCGAAATAATTGAGCGTGGTAATCATACAACACTTTATAACCAAAACGGTGCTTACCGCAAACTTTGTGATATGCAAAGTTTTTCTTAACTATGAACAAATTCACAAAAAAAAACACGCTTACTTTTATTTTCATTACAATACTAATTGATTGTATTGGATTAGGTATAATAATTACCGTTTTACCAGATTTAATAAAACAAATTAACAATACTTCAACTAGCAACGCTGCTTCAATTGGTGGTTTGTTAAGTTTTGCATATGCTATTATGTCGTTTATTTTTTCACCAATTTTAGGTGGTTTAAGTGATAGATTTGGCAGAAGACCCGTTATTTTGATTTCATTACTTGGTTTAGGTATTGATTATATTTTTTGTGCGCTTTCTCCTTCAATTAGTTGGTTGTTTTTAGGTAGAATTTTAGCAGGTATTTGCGGTGCTAGTTTCACAACAGCTTCTGCGTTTATTGCAGATGTAAGTACTGATGCAAATAGAGCTAAAAATTTTGGAATGGTTGGTGCTGCTTTTGGTGTTGGATTTATAATAGGCCCATTACTTGGCTCACTTTTTGGCTTAATTAATACCCGCGCACCGTTTTACGCTGCTGCATGTTTATCAATTATTAATTTTATTTACGGTTATTTTGTTTTACCAGAATCTTTACCCTCTGAAAAAAGAAGACAATTTGATTGGAAACGAGCAAACCCTTTAGGTTCTCTTATGCAATTAAGTAAACAAAAAACTATTTTTAGTTTAATTATTGTGATGTTTATTATTGAGCTAGCAGGACAAGCAATGCCTAACGTGTGGAGTTTTTTTTGTATAGAAAAATTTAACTGGACAGAAAAACAAATAGGTATTTCACTTGCCGTTATTGGTATAGTAATTGCAGTTGTACAAGGTGGATTGGTTGGTTGGGCAAAAGATAAATTTGGTGAGAAAAAAAGTCTTTTTATAGGTCTAATTTTTACAACAATTGGTTACATTTTATTTTCGTTTGCAAATAAAACATGGATGATGTATGTTTTTTTGATACCTTTTGCTATTGGCGGTTTTGCTATACCAAACATCCAAAGTATAATTACCCAAAAAGTACCAAGTAACGAACAAGGTGAGCTACAAGGCGGACTAACAAGTTTAATAAGCATAACCGCAATTATTGGCCCTTTAATAATGAGTAATTCTTTTACTTATTTCACAAATCCATCTTCATCTATCTATTTTCCTGGTATTGCATTTTTAATAAGTGCTATTTTAAGTGTTTTTGGTTTATTTTTTAGTTACAACACCTTAAAAAAATTGCAATAAATTATTAACTTTACACCAAAATTAAGTAATATTAAAATGAAAGATATTTTCCAAAAAGTTACTGCCAATATGGGACCAATTGGCGAACATGCAAAAGAATCGCACGGGTATTTTACTTTTCCTAAATTAGAAGGTGAAATTGGACCCCATATGACTTTTAGAGGTAAAAAGCTTTTAAACTGGAGTTTAAATAATTATTTAGGTTTAGCAAACCATCCCGAAGTTAGAAAAGCAGATGCCGAAGCCTCGTCGCAATATGGCCTTGCTTTACCTATGGGCGCACGTATGATGAGTGGAAATTCTAATTTTCATGAACAATTAGAAAAAGAACTTTCTGAATTTGTACAAAAAGAAGATACCATCCTTTGTAATTTTGGTTATCAAGCAATGGTAAGCGCAATAGACGCAATTGTTGATAGGCATGATGTAATTGTTTACGATAGCGAAAGCCATGCCTGTATTTTAGATGGTGTGCGTTTACACATGGGTAAACGTTATGTATTTAAACATAATGATGTTGCGGATTGTGAAAAACAATTACAACGTGCCACTAAATTAGCCGAACAAACAGGAGGTGCAATTTTAGTAATTACAGAAGGTGTATTTGGGATGCGTGGCGACCAAGGGAAATTAAAAGAAATTATTGAATTAAAGAAAA
>CAZAPH010000059.1:0-13576 GCA_964487105.1 uncultured Akkermansia sp. | reverse complement strand
GTGGAACAGGAGAACACCAAGGTTGTCAATCTGGAATTGATATTTATTTTGTAACTTTCGCAAAATCATTTGCTTTAATTGGAGGTTATATAAGTTCAGAAAAAAATATAATAACTTATTTACGCTATAACATGCGTAGTCAAATCTTTGCTAAAAGCTTACCAATGCCTTTAGTAATAGGTGCTTTAAAACGATTAGAATTAATGCGCAAACATCCCGAATACCGTGAAAAATTATGGGAAATTACACGTGCTTTACAAGGTGGATTAACTAAAGCTGGTTTTAATATTGGAGATACTAATAGCCCTGTTACACCCGTTTATTTAAATGGTAGTATTCCTGAAGCTACAAACATGGTTAAAGATTTAAGAGAAAATTTTGGGATTTTTTGTTCTATGGTTACTTACCCTGTAATTCCAAAAGGTATGATAATTCTACGTTTAATTCCTACTGCAGTTCATACACTTGATGATGTAACTTATACTATTGAATGCTTTAGTAAAATTGTAAATAAACTTAAAAATGGCGATTACATGAGTGATAAATTAGCTCAAGTAAAAGTTGACCTATAATTAGTGAAATTAATTTTAAATAATTTTAAAAACAGAATAGTAGTATTCTGTTTTTTTATTTTTACGCAAGTTATTTTTTCGCAAAACTACAGCGAATTTGTAAACCCTTTTATTGGCACTGGTGGCCATGGTCATACTTTCCCAGGTGCTGTATTACCATTTGGTATGGTACAATTAAGTCCTGATACAAGAGTTGATGATAGTTGGGATGGTTGCAGTGGGTACCATTATAGTGATAGTATTATTTGCGGTTTTAGCCATACTCATCTAAGCGGAACGGGGTGTAGTGATTGGGGTGATATTTTATTAATGCCAGGTTATGATTTTCCTAACCTAAACAATAAAAATTACTCATCAACTTTTTCACATAAAAACGAAAAAGCAAGTGCAGGGTTTTATAAAGTTTTATTAACTAATGGTGTAAATGTTGAACTTACTACAACTTATAGAACCGGAATTCATAAATACACTTTTTTAAAAAATAAAAAACCTCAAGTAATTTTAGATCTTTTACACAGAGATGAAACCCTTGATCAAAACGTTAGGTTAATTGATAGTAATACTGTAGTGGGTTATAGAATTAGTAAAGCATGGGCAAAAGAGCAGATCATTTTTTATGCAATTCAATTTAGTAGTAATATTAAACGTTTTGATTATGCCATTAACAAACAATTTACAAAAATATTAAATGCTAAACAAAAACCTCAGGGCGCACTATTTGAATTTAATGATTTAAACGGGAAACCTTTACTCGTTAAAGTTGGAATTTCTTCAGTAAGTGAAGAAGGCGCTTTAACTAATTTAAAAACTGAAGCTCCTCATTGGGATTTCGAAAAATATGTTTTAAATTCTAAAAACATATGGGATAAAGAACTTTCTAAAATTGAAATAAATGATAATGATAAAAACAAATTAACTATTTTTTATACTGCTTTATACCATTGTTTTATACATCCAAGTATAGCAAGCGATATAGATGGAAAATATAGAGGAAGAGACAATAAAATTTATGAAGCTAAAAATTACACACATTACTCGGTTTTTAGTTTATGGGATACATACAGAGCTTTGCACCCTTTACTTACAATAATAGACACCAAGCGAACAGCTGACTTTATAAATACATTTATTTCGCAATACCAACAAATTGGTCGTTTCCCTATGTGGGAATTATCAAGTAACGAAACAGATTGTATGATTGGCTTTCATTCTGTTGCTGTAATTGCAGATGCTATGAATAAAGGAATTACAGGATTTGATTATCAAAAAGCTTTTGAAGGAAGTATTGCAAGTTCTAATTATGAAAAATTTGGAATTCCAACTTTTAATAAAAAATATTTTTTAGAAGTTGACGACGAAAGCGAAAGCGTAAGTAAATCGCTTGAATACGCCTACGACAATTGGTGTATTTACAAAATGTCTGAAATTTTAAAAACAGAAAATAATTATAAAGACTATTATAATAGATCGCTTTCATTTTATAATTTATTTCACCCTTCATCAAAATTTATGCAACCACGTTTTAATGGAGGTTGGCTAAAGCCTTTTTATCCTAATCAAATTAACAACCATTATACCGAAGGTAATAGTTGGCAATATTCATTTTATGTACCACAACATCTAAATAAGTTAATTGAATTACATGGCGGCGAATTACAATTTGAAAAAAAATTAGATGAATTATTTACAACAAAACAAAAAACAATTGGGCGTGAACAAGCTGATGTTACCGGGTTAATTGGACAGTATGCTCATGGTAATGAACCTAGCCATCACATGGCTTATTTATATAACTATGTAAATAAACCCTATAAAACTATAAATTATATACATAAAATTTGTAATGAGTTTTACAAAAATAGTCCTGATGGATTAATAGGAAACGAAGATTGCGGTCAAATGAGTGCATGGTATATTTTTAGTAGTATGGGTTTTTACCCTGTTTGTCCTGGTGAAACTAATTATCAAATAGCTGCACCATATTTTAACACCATTAAAATTAATTTAGAAAATGGTAATCATTTTTTAAAAGAAAAGAAAACAATACATCAAAAAATAATTTAGTATCATCTGTTCTAGTAAACGGAATAACGCTTAATAATTTTAACTTAAACCATTCGGATATTATTAATGGGGGCAACATTAAATTTAATTTCAATAAAACAGAGAGTACATTAAACAGTTATATTAAACAACCAAATCTCGAAATAAATTCATCAAACAAATTATTATTTGCACCTATAATACAAAGTAATGATAAAGTTTTTACTTCAAAACAAACCGTAACAATTTCAGCAATAAATTCAAAATTAAAACAAGTAATTAAATACACTACAAATGGTTTAGAGCCTAATAAAAATTCTATTGTATATACTAAACCAATTAAAATAGAAGCTACAACAATAATAAAAGCAAAAGTATTTTCAGAAAACGATTCGAGTTTATCAACTACAGCTCAATTTTATAAATTACCAAATAATTATAAAATTAAAATTTCAGGAGATGTAAATTCTCAATATGCCGCAATGGGTGATCAAACTTTAATTGACGGATTATATGGTTCAACAGATTGGCGAAAAGGAGATTGGCTGGGCTATCAAGGGCAAGATATCGAAATTTTAATTGATTTAAACACACCTAAAGATGTACATACTATTTCTTTAAATTTTTTACAAGATAGTAGATCATGGATAATATCCCCAAAACAAGTTGAATATTTATTTAGTAATGATAAAAAACAGTTTACTTCATTAACTTCCCTACAATCTAAAACAAATCCTAAAAACGAAAATGTTACTACAGAATTATTTACATATACTCCTGAAACAAAAATAAAATTTCGTTTTTTAAAAATTAAAATAACACACTATGGTAAATTACCAGAGTGGCACATAGGAAAAAACAATAACTCATTCATATTTATAGATGAAATTAAAATTAATTAAATTAGCTTTAAGTATTTGTTTACTTACCTTTTCTTTTCAATCATGTATTTTGTTTAAAAAGAAAGTAACAAAACCTGTAGTTATAAATGTTATTAAAGATCAAGTAACCATTTTAATACAATCTAATTTATCTTATACAAAATATATTCAAACCTATAAACAAGATTCGATATTTTTAAAATTTATAAAAGGATTTACTAGTGAAGCCAACTTTACAACTAACGTAACCCTTGTATATAATGAAGAAGAAAAAGCTAACTACAACTTACGTATAAAAAAAATTATACTAAACGAAAGCAGTACAATTGAAACTATTAATAATGAAAAATCGGAATTTAATGGTAAACAAGTAGAATTGCATAGGGTAAACTGTAGCGCAGAAGTAGAACTTGTAAAATTAGGAACTAGTAATAATCAAGTTCCAATAATATGTAAAAACGACAAAGATAAAACTGAAAAAATAAAAAATAACAGAGATATTAATGATTTGTTATCAGGAAGCAATAAAGATAACACCATTTATAGAACAAAACTTCTGTCAAATGATGTGGGCATGGATTTAGCTGAAGATGTAGGGAAAAGAATTTGGGTACCTATTACAAGAAAGTTAGCCAAAAATTAAACACAGATTGCGTTATACAACTTTTAATTATTGTGCGTTCCATCCACCATCAACAGGTAAAGCAACACCGGTTAATGTACTTGCATGATCGCTAGCCATTAACAATGCCGTTTGTCCTAATGTTTCTAAACTTACAAAATCTTTTACCGCTTGTTTATAAAGCATAACTTTACTTACCACTTCGGCTTCGCTTAAATTATGTGCTTTTGCTTGGTCGGCAATTTGTTTTTCTACTAAAGGCGTTTTTACATATCCTGGGCATATTGCGTTTACGGTAATATTAAAAGGAGCTCCTTCTAAGGCTAAAGTTTTGGTAAATCCAACAATACCGTGTTTGCTTGCAACATAAGCGCTTTTAAATTCGCTAGCCACTAACCCATGCGCTGAAGCAATGTTAATTATTCTACCAAATTTTCTATCTTTCATTCCTTTCCAAACTGCTTTACTTAAATAAAATGCGCTTGTTAAGTTAATTCCAATTATAGCATTCCATTTTTCATCAGGAAAATCTTCAATTGGCGATACAAACTGAATACCTGCATTATTAATTAATATGTCTATTTTTCCAAATTTTTTATTAGCATCATCAACCATTTTTCTAAGTTCTTCGGGCTTTAGCATATTAGCATTACTAAACATAGTTTGTATTCCAAATTCTTTAGCTAAGTTATCTGCTATTTCTTGGCCATTTACTTCTAAGCCATTTAAAACTAAATTGTATTGTTTTGTTTTTGCAAATTCTCTTGCAATTCCTAATCCAATTCCACTAGTACTACCTGTAATTAAAGCTATTTTCATATTTTTATTTTTAAAAAATTTATGTATATAATTATTCTAAGTTAAACTTTTTTTAAACTTCATCAATTTCTTTTTTTAAAAGTTTAATGTCTTCTATTAATTTTTTTACTTCTGTTTCATTTGTACCATCATAATATCCTCTAATTCTTTGCTTTTTATCCACTAAAATTAACAATTCGCTATGTAAAAACCCTTCCGCTGAGCCATCATCTTCAAAAGCATTTACTAAATAATCAAGTCGTGCTGTTTTGTATATCTCTTTTTTATTTCCTGTTAAAAAATGCCATTTATTTTTAATTGCTCCGTAGGTTTTCGAATAATTATTTAACACCTCTACCGTATCATGCATTGGGTTTACTGTATGGCAAAGAATTAAAACACTACTATCATTTTCAAAAGCTTGTTGTACTAATTTTAAATTAGTACTCATTTGTGGGCAAATACTTTGGCAAGTAGCAAAGAAAAAATCAGCAACATAAATTTTATTTTTAATTGTGTTTTCGGAAATTTTTGAATTAAATTGATTTGTAAAAGTAAAATTACCAACTGTGTGATAGATAGTATCTAAATTACTTAAATGTTTTTCACCAAAAACAGGTAATAACATTTTTGGAGCTTTTTTATTTGTACAAGTTGTAAAAAAAACAATTACAATAATACATTTAACTATTAACTTTAATTTCATTATTCTCTAACATTTGTTTTTTAGCCTCTTTTAAACGTAAGTGTTTATACTCATCAATTAACCTTTTAATTTCTGAAACAAAACGAGCATCGTAATACCCTCTAATTGTTCTATTTTCATCTAACAAAACTACAAAGCTATAATCAACATAATATGGTTTGTTTTTAAAATAAGCTTTATTTACACTATCAAATTTAAAAACATTTACGTTTAAAAATTTTAAATTTCCAGCATTTTTAAGTTTACTTAAAGTGTCAGCAATTTCAACATGCCCTCCTTCATTTTCAGCAATGATATAAACTGGAATTTCTTTAATTTTTTCAGCTTTATAATTTATATACTCCCATAATCCTGCTAATCTAAAAGCATCGTTTTTGTATTGTTTTTTCACAAACATTAATGCAACAATAGGCTCTATTTTGGCTGATAAGTTTGTTGTTTTTTCTTGCAACGCATCTTCATAAAATTGAATAGGTACGCTGTAGTATATCGTATCTTTTGTATTTACATTAAATTGTTTGGGTCCAAAAAAAGGCAATTTTTTTGAATTAATTGTACTTGATTCTAATATTATCCAAAAAACAGAGGGTAACGCAATAATTAGTAATAATAACCATTTTTTATTTTTCATTCTACTTTGTAATTTAGTTTAAGTTTTAATCTAAACTAACATTTCACAAAAATAAGCAATGTTACCATGGTTTAAAACTTATTTATCTTTTTTTTGTACAATTTAAAAACTTTGTTTTTATTTGTTCCTTAAATGAAATTAAAGTTTGAAATAAAACCTTTATATAAGTGGCATTAGCCATTTTTAATTTCAAACCACTGAGCTACGGTCTTGGTAATAAATTTAATCTTTTAATCAATTTTTACTAAAATTTAAAAAATGTATTTAATCTTAAAATTTGGAGGCACAAGTGTTGGGTCGCCACAACGAATAAAAGAACTTGTTAAACTAACAACTAATGGAGAGCCAAAGATTGTGGTTTTAAGCGCAATGAGTGGTACAACTAATGAATTAGTTAATATTAATACAGCGCTATATAATAAAGATATTAATCTTGCTAAAAATTTAATTAACACCTTAAAAGAAAAATATATTAGTGTTGTTAATGAGCTTTTTTCAGAAAATGAAAGTTTAAAAAAAGGTAAAAGTTTAATTGAAAATCATTTCAATTATATCTTATCGTTTACACTTGATATGTTTACATCAAATGAAGAAAAAGCTATATTGGCACAAGGCGAATTAATTAGTACTGCGCTTTTTCATTATTATTTAGAAGAATTAAATATTAACTCTGTTCTTTTACCGGCAATAAATTTTATGCGTTTAGATGCTAATGAAGAACCTGATATGCGTTATATAGAAACGCAATTAAAAAATGAATTATTAAATTACCCTAATACTAATCTTTTTATAACACAAGGTTATATTTGTAGAAATGCTTATGGTGAAATTGATAATTTAAAAAGAGGTGGAAGTGATTATACTGCTTCAATTATTGGCGCAGCAATAAATAGCCCTGAGGTTCAAATATGGACAGATATTGATGGTATGCATAATAATGATCCTCGAATTGTAAATAAAACACACCCCATTAACAAATTAAGTTTTGATGAAGCTGCTGAATTAGCCTATTTTGGCGCAAAAATTTTACACCCAACATGTATTTTGCCCGCTCAAAAAAAGAACATCCCTGTAAGGTTAAAAAACACAATGCAACCAAATGCAGAAGGAACGCTAATTGCAAATTTAAATTCAAATAAAGAAGGCATTAAAGCTGTGGCTGCAAAAGATGGGATTACAGCAATAAGTATAAAAAGCGACAGAATGTTATTGGCACATGGTTTTTTAAGATCTGTTTTTGAAGTTTTTGAAAGATATAAAACTTCCATTGATATGATAACCACCAGCGAAGTTGCTGTATCATTAACGATTGATAATAATAAATATCTTAAAGAAATAATTAACGAATTAAAAGAAATTGCAAGTGTTGAAGTTGAAGAAAATCAAACTATAATTTGTGTTGTTGGTCATATTTCTAAAGAAAGTGCTGGTTACGGTTATAAAATTTTAGAGGCTTTAAAAGAAATACCATTAAGAATGGTAAGTTATGGCGGTAGCGCAAACAATATTTCTGTTTTAGTGAAAGATGCTTTTAAAATTAAAGCTTTACAAGCATTAAACAAAGGTTTATTTGGTTATTAAAAATTATTTTATGTTTACAAAACAACATTTGCAAAAATTTGAAAAGGAAAAAACACCTTTTTATTATTACAACACAAGTCTTTTAAAAGCTACTTTAAATACATTACTAAAATCTGCATCAAAAAACTACCATATACATTACGCATTAAAGGCTAATTCAAACCCTATTTTATTAAATATAATTAATCAATATGGCTTAGGAGCAGATTGTGTAAGTGGAAATGAAATTACTTGTGCGCTTAAAAACGGATTTAAAAATAATCAAATTGCATTTGCAGGAGTTGGAAAAACTGATGATGAAATTTATTTGGGTTTAAAAAATAATATTTTCAGTTTTAATGTAGAAAGTATTCCTGAGTTAATTGTAATTAATGAATTGGCTTTAAAACAAAATAAAATTGCAAACATTGCATTAAGAATTAATCCAAATATTGATGCTTATACGCATAAATACATTACTACAGGTTTAGAAGAAAATAAATTTGGAATAAATCCTTATGAGTTTGATCAAGTAATTGAAATAATTAACACATTAAAAAATATTAATTTTGAAGGTCTTCATTTTCATATAGGCTCACAAATTCAAAGCCTTACCCCTTTTAAAAATTTATGTTTAAAAATTAACGAAATAAATAATTGGTTTATAACAAAAGGCTTTAAAATTAACCATATAAATGTTGGTGGTGGATTAGGCGTTAATTATCATGAACCAGATAAGGAATCAATTGTAGATTTTGAAAATTATTTTAATGTATTTAAACAATTTTTAGAGCTCTATAATCATCAAGAAGTTCATTTTGAATTAGGGCGATGTATTGTTGCACAATGTGGTAGTTTAATAAGTAGAGTGTTATATATTAAAAATGGAATAAATACAAACTTTGCAATACTTGATGCAGGAATGACTGAGTTGATTAGGCCTGCGCTTTACCAAGCCTACCATAAAATTGAAAACATAACTAAAAATAATTTACAACAACCTATTGAGCATAAATACGATATTGTAGGGCCTATTTGCGAAAGTAGCGATTGTTTTGGTAAAGCTGTTATGTTGCCCGAAACAAAACGAGGAGACTTAATAGCTATAAGAACTGCAGGGGCTTACGGCGAAGTTATGAGCAGTAAGTACAATTTAAGAGACGAACAAAAATTTATTTTTGATACTCATATTTAAATTGAACAAATAATTTCAGCAGCCTTTAATAAAGTTTCTTCTTTTTTTGCAAAACAAAATCTTAATAATTTTTGATTTACATTGCTTGAATAAAATACTGATAAAGGAATTGATGCTAATTTTTTCTCCTTAATTAATCTTATTGCAAACGCTGTATCTTTTTCATCAGTAATAGTTGAATAATCTAGCAATTGAAAATACGTACCTTTACTTTCTAAAATTTTAAATTTAGAATTTGATATTTTTTTCACAAAAAAATTTCTTTTTTCTTCGTAAAATGCTTTAACATTTAAATAATTTTTTTGATTGTTTAAATAATCTGCAATGGCTAGCTGTAAAGCATTGTTTACACAAAACACCAAATATTGATGTATTTTTCTAAACTCACTTGTTAGTTTTTTACATGCTAATACATAACCAATTTTCCAGCCAGTTGTATGTATTGTTTTTCCAAAAGAGGATATTATAAAACTTCTTTCTTTTAGTTCTGGATACTTTGAAACACTTTCATGTGTATGTTCATCAAACACCATATGCTCATATACTTCATCACTAATTAAATAAAGGTTATTTGCAATTACTATTTTTTGCAACTCAAGTAAATCATCTTTTGATAAAATTGTAGCGCTTGGGTTGTGCGGTGTATTAACAATAATACACTTTGTTTTTTTAGTTATTTTAGATTTAACCATTTCCCAATCTATTTTAAAAAATGGGGCAATTAATTGTATAGGAATTGCTTTTCCGCCATGCACTTCAATTGCTGGAACATAACAATCATAAGCAGGTTCAAAAACAATTACCTCATCGCCAGCATTAATTATTGTAGCAATACAAGTGTATACAGCTTGTGTTGCTCCTGCAGTAATAGTTATTTCATCATTAACATCATAACTTGCGTTGTAACAATTTTTAATAATATTAAATATACATTCGCGTAATTGTAAAGTTCCTATCATAGGCGCGTATTGATTTGCGCCATCAACAATATGTTTTGTTGCTAATTCTTTTAACCTAGAATCACATTCAAAATCAGGAAAACCCTGAGACAGATTAATTGCATTATGCTCTTTAGCAAGTGCACTCATGGTTGTAAAAATAGTTGTACCTATTTTAGGTAATTTGCTTATCATTATAGTAGAAACAAAAATCTAATTTAACATCTTTACTCATATAAAACACACATTCAATAAATAATTAAAAAATATAAGTATTTAACTAAATTTATTTTTTAATTTTAAGTTTGTGCCTATAAAACGTAAATATTATTTATTATTATTATTTATTACACTAATTGGAGTATTTAATTCTTTTTCAAACAAAGACTCTTTATTTAAAATTATACAAAAACCAAAATCGGATAGTATTTTAACAACAGCTTACATTGAGTTAGGGTGGGAATACGCTTTTGTTAATCCAGATAGTTCGTTTTATTATGGGAAACGGAGTTTACTTGTTGCCAAACGATTAACCAATCGTTTATTATTTCCAAAAATTTATAATTTGTTAGGAGTAGCTTGCCAATTAAGTAAAAATTATAAAGAAGCCATTAGTTATTATAGAGAATCGCTAAGTTTTGCGCAAATAAATAATGATGAAAGGGCTATACTCACGGCTTACGGTAATATTGGCGCACTATATGCAGAACTTGACAATGAAACAAAATCGCTTGAATATGCTTTTTTAAGTATTGCAATTGCAGAAAAATTAAAAGACTCTTTAAAAATTGCAAATAATTATAACAATATATGCCTAATTTATTCTAATAAAAAAGATTATAATAACTCTTTAAGTTATGGATTAAGGGCATTAAAAATTTATCATAATTTATCTGATAAAACTGGAGAATGTAGCACATTCGGTAATTTAGGAAATGTTTACAATGGCTTAAAACAATACGATAAGGCTTATGAGTATTACGTTAAATGCTACAAACTAGCACTTGAAACTGAAAACACATTTGAACTTATGAAATCTGCAAATGAACTGGGTGAAAATTATTTAACAAAAAAAGACTTTACTTCTGCTTTAAAATTTTTCGAAATTGCAGAAAAATATGCTGCTAAAGAGCAAGATGCAGAAATTTTAAAAGATACGTACGATGGCTTATACAAATTATATCTTCAAAAAAATAACTTTAAAAAGGCCAAAGAGTACATGGAAAAGTATTTTAACAGTAATGATGAGTATAGTAAATCATCACATGCAGCAGAAGTTAGCAAAAAAGAATTGATTTATGAATTTAAAAACAAAACTGAAAAAGATAGTGTTAAAAACGCCGAAAAAGACAAAGTTACTAAGGCTAGGTTACAAGCAAATTTAGCACAAATTGAAAAAGATAGAATTTTAAAGATAGGCTTATCAATTCTCGCATTCATACTCATTGCATTTGGTTATTTTATGTACAGCCGATTTAAACTAATTCAAAAACAAAAATTTATTATTGAACAAAAAAATAAAGAAACTGAAATTCAAAAAAATGAAATTGAAATTAAAAATAAAGAAATTTTAGCTTCTATTAATTATGCCAACAGAATACAACAAGGTTTACTAAAAAACAAACGTTTATTAAACAGTTGTTTCCCAAATAACTTTATTTATTTTAATCCTAAAGACATTGTAAGTGGCGATTTTTATTGGACAACCATGAATAAAAATAATTTAAATGAAGACTTATTTTATTTAGCTTGCTGCGATAGTACCGGCCATGGTGTACCAGGTGCGTTTATGAGTTTGTTAAATATGGCTTTATATAGCGAGGCAATTAATGAAAAAAAATTGTTAGAACCTAATTTAGTGTTTAATCATATTAGAGCAAGGCTTATTGAATTAATTGGTGTAGATGGACAGCAAGATGGCTTTGACGGAACTTTAATTTGTTATAATTTTAATACTAAAAAAATCACTTACGCCTCTGCAAATAATGGGGGAATATTAGTAAAAGCAAATAAATCAATTTTTGAATTAAATTATGATAAAATGCCTGTAGGTAAAGGCATTAAAAATGAAGATTTTAATTTTTATGAATTAAATTATGAAAAAGGCGATACCTTATACTTATTTACCGACGGTTATGCCGATCAATTTGGCGGACCAAAAGGTAAAAAATTTAAGTATAAACAATTAGTTGAAACTATAGTTCTTGCTAATCATTCAAGCATTAAAGATCAAGAACAAGTGTTTAATACCACTTTTGAAATGTGGCGAGGAAATTTAGAACAAATTGACGATGTTCAACTAATAGGAATTCAATTATAACTCATTTATTTTCAACCCAAATTATGCATTAGGATTTGTTACGAGCCTTGAAAAACCCCCGTTCGCGCGGATTTGTGCGCTTGATTGTGCTTAAGATAATCCGTGCGTTGTATAAATCATAAAGTAATTAATTGTTTTGGTAAAGTATAAATTTCCAACTCGTATTCTAAATCAGCATAATTTAGTGCACTACTAAATAATTTACTGGCACGGATTAACCAACGCGCTTGCTCACTCATAAATCCGCGCCATCGGGTTTAATTTTTATAATAAAAAAAAATAAAAAATGCACTAATGTATTAGTTGTGCAATTAGAATTAATATTTAATTACAAGTTAAATATTTCAATTTTTTCTTTTGCTTTTATTCCCTTTTCAGTTCTTTCTATATTAACACATTCTATTGTTTTGTCGTGCTCAAAATAAAGCAACCAATTTTGTTCAACGGCTTTTTCTAATATTTCTTTTTTTTCTTTTAATGTTTCAAGTGGCCGCATATCATAACCCATAACGTAAGGTAATGGTAAATGCGCTGCACTTGGTATTAAATCTGCCATATAAGCAATAGTATTAGTTTTATATTTAATTATAGGTAATTGCATGGCTTCTGTATGCCCATAAACATTTATAAAATCAAGCTCAGGAATAATTTTTTCAGTTAACTTATCAATAAATTTTAATTGTCCGCTTTCTTGTATTGGTAAAATATTATCTTTTAAAAAGCTCGCTTTTTCGCGTGCATTTGGGTTTATTGCCCAATCCCAATGTTTAGAATTGCTATAATAAACAGCATTTTTAAATGTAGTTTCAAAGCCATTTTTATTACTATTATGTTTTATAGCACCACCACAATGGTCAAAATGTAAATGCGTTAACACAACATCAGTAATATCGTTTGTAGTAAAACCATATTTATTTAAGTTACTTTCTATACTGTCATTTCCATGTAAATAATAATAGCCAAAAAATTTATCATCTTGTTTGTTACCCATTCCTGTATCTATCAAAATTAATTTGTTATCTTTTTCAATTAGCAAACAACGCATTGCCCAACTACACATATTGTTTTCATCGGCCGGATTTAATTTATGCCAAATACTTTTTGGCACAACACCAAACATGGCACCACCATCTAACTTAAAATTGCCTGCGTTAATTGAATATAATTTCATGAGTTTTGTTTATAACACAAAGTTAAACTAAGATTTGATTAAGCACAATGTTTTAACTATTAACATATTTTAAAAAATATTTGAACAATAAAATTGATAAAAATCGTTTTATTATATTTTGTATATTTGTTTTTCATGG
>CAZAPH010000058.1:0-19302 GCA_964487105.1 uncultured Akkermansia sp. | reverse complement strand
TGATTATACAATGGCAAAAATTTTTGATAATGCAGGGATTGATGAAATTTTAGTTGGAGATAGAGCAAGTAATGTAATGGCTGGGAATGAAACAACATTACCAATTACTCTAGATCAAATGATTTATCATGCGAGTAGTGTAATTCGTGCAATAAATAGAGCTTTAGTTGTTGTTGATTTACCATTTGGAACTTATCAAGCTAATTCTAAAGAAGCGTTATATTCTGCAATTAGAATTATGAAAGAAAGTGGTGCCCATAGTGTAAAACTTGAAGGAGGTAAAGAAATAAAAGATAGTATAGAGCGTATTTTAACAGCCGGTATTCCTGTAATGGGGCATTTAGGGTTAACGCCACAAAGTATTTATAAATTTGGAACTTATACCGTTAGAGCTAAAGAAAATGAAGAGGCTGACCGATTGATAGAAGATGCACTTTTGCTTGAGCAATATGGTTGTTTTGCAATAGTTTTAGAAAAAATACCGGCTAATTTGGCTAATAAAGTTGCACAATCTTTATCAATACCAGTAATAGGAATTGGCGCAGGGGCAGGTGTTGATGGTCAAGTACTAGTTACACATGATATGTTAGGGATGACGCATGAATTTAGTCCACGCTTTTTACGCCGTTATTTAAATTTGTACGAAAATATGGGAAATGCTTTTAAATCGTATATTGCAGATGTGAAAAGTAAAAACTTTCCTAACGATAAAGAACAGTATTAACATAGAATATATTTTAAAATGAAAACCTGGAGTAAAGAAGAAATTTTAGAAGTGTACAATACACCATTAATTGAATTAGTAGCAAAAGCTGGAGAAATACATAAACAATTTCATAAAATTGGCGAGGTTCAAGTAAGTTCATTACTTTCAATTAAAACAGGTGGTTGCCCTGAAGATTGTGCCTATTGCCCACAAGCGGCAAGATACAATACAGATGTTAAAGTTCATAAATTAATGGATGTTAAAGAAGTTAGCGAGTGTGCAGATAATGCAAAAATTGGTGGAGCTAGTAGAATGTGCTTAGGAGCAGCCTGGCGCGAAGTTAGAGATAATAAAGACTTTGATAAGGTATTAGATATGGTTAAAGTAATAAATTCTAAAGGCTTAGAAGTTTGCGCTACTTTAGGCATGGTTACCGAAGATCAAGCAAAAAAATTAGCAGATGCAGGGTTGTATGCGTATAACCATAATTTAGATACTTCCGAAGAAAATTATAATAATATTATTTCTACACGTAATTACGATGATAGATTAAACACAATTAAAAATGTACGCAAAGCTGGTTTAACTGTTTGTAGTGGTGGTATTATTGGAATGGGAGAAAAAGTTGAAGATAGAATTGGAATGTTACATACCTTAAGTATTTTACGTCCACAACCCGAAAGTGTACCAATAAATGCTTTGGTTCCAGTTGAAGGCACTCCTATGGAAAATCAACCTCCAGTACCAATTTGGGATATGGTGAGGATGATTGCAACGGCTCGAATTGTTTTACCACATACAGCTGTGCGTTTAAGTGCAGGTAGGTTAAATATGAGTATGGAAGGACAAGCGCTTTGCTTTTTAGCTGGAGCTAATAGTATTTTTGCTGGTGAAAAATTATTAACCACTCCAAATCCATTATACAATCAAGATATGGATATGTTTAAGATATTAGGGTTAACACCAAAAAAATCTTGCGCCGAAAAAATTGAAGCTTAATTTTTTTTGAATTACAATCCAACAAATATTCAAAAACTACTTAATCAACGAATAAAAAATAATAGTTTACGCAATTTAAAAAATACTTTCCCTTCTGTTGATTTTTGTAGTAATGATTATTTAGGTTTTGTAAAAACAAATTGCTTATCAACTATTGAAATTAACTTAAAATCAGGATCTACAGGTTCTCGATTAATTTCAGGTAATTCAACTGAAACTGAATTAGTAGAAAAAAATATTGCAAACTTTCATAACGCACAAGCTGCTTTAATTTTTAATTCGGGATATGATGCCAACCTTGGTTTACTTTCATCAGTACCACAAAAAAATGATTTAATTTTAATTGATGAATTATGTCATGCTAGTATTTATGATGGAATAAGATTAAGCAACGCTAAACATTTTAAATTTAAACATAACGATATTAATTCTTTAAACGAATTAATACAACGCCATTTAACTAATTTTGAAAATATATTTATAGTTGTTGAAAGTGTTTACAGTATGGATGGTGATGCGGCACCATTATTAGATTGTGTAAACTTAAAAAATAAACTTAAAAATTGTTTTTTAATAGTTGACGAAGCTCATGCAATTGGTGTAGTTGGTGAAAATGGTAAAGGCTTATGCAATAAATTAAATGTTGAAAACGAGTGTTTCGCTCGAATTTATACGTTTGGTAAAGCTTTAGGTTTACATGGCGCAGCAATTGTTGGAAGTAATGATTTAAGAAATTTTTTAATAAATTTTAGCCGTTCATTTATATATACAACAGCACTTCCTCCTACAAGTATTAATGCAATAAAAAACGCTTATAATTTATTAAACCACACCAATCAAATTAAAAAATTAAACGAAAATATAATTTACTTTTTACCGCAATCAACAAAAATAAAAGGTATTATTAAAAGTTATAGTGCCATACAAAGCATTGTGTTAGGCAGTAATTTATTGGTTGATAATTTAGAAAAGAAATTAGCAGAAAATAATATTTATGCAAAAGCTATAAAAAGCCCAACTGTAAAAAAAGGTACCGAAAGGATTAGACTTTGTTTACATGCTTTTAATACAAAAAACGAAATAGATTTGTTAATTAAAATTTTACTTGAAAATTAAATTTAAGATTTGAGTTAAATAGTCTTCATCTGTTTTATTAAAATGATTTAAAAATTCGCTATCAACATCTAAAACGCCAATTACGGTATTTTGTTTATCCTTTATAGGGATTACAATTTCACTTTTACTTAAAGAGCTACAAGCAATATGTCCTTCAAATTCATCAACATTAGGTACAATTAATGTTTTATTTAATTCCAAACTTTTACCGCAAACCCCTTTACCATAATTTATTCTTGTGCAGGCTATAGGCCCTTGAAAAGGCCCTAAAACTAACTGATTGTTTTTTATTAAATAAAAACCTACCCACCAAAAATTAAAACTTTGTTTTAAAGCTGCACAAACATTTGCCATATTGGCTATCAAATCGTCTTCTGTTTCAACTAGGCTTTTTAATTGAGGAATAAGTTCTTTATACTTATCTTCTTTATTTACAGAATGTATTTTTATTTCTTCGGCCATGTTATAAAATTAATTGCATTTCGTCCACTGCTAACTCTACATTTTTTGGCAAACTGTTTTGTAAAGCATCAAATGTTCCTAATTGGTGAGAAATATGAGTTAAATAGGTTTTATTTATATTTAATTCCTTAGCTAAATTTAGAGCTTCTTTAAATGTAAAGTGAGAAATATGTGGTTCGTGCCTTAAAGCATTTAATACTAAAACATCAGCATTTTGTATTAATTTTTTATTTACATCATCTATATAATTAGCATCAGTAATGTAAACAAACTTATTTATTTTAAATCCTTTTACTGGTAATTTGTAATGTAAAACATCAATAGGTTGAATTTCAATATCACCAACACTAAATTTATTTTTATCAAACGTAATTATTTCTATTTGTGGTATTCCTGGGTATTGGTTATTATCAAAAATATAAGCATATTCTCTTTTTAATGCATTTACTACTCTATCGGTTGCATAAACAGGAATTGCTTTTTTTTGCACATAATTAAAAGCTCTTACATCATCTAAACCAGCAATATGATCTTTATGTTCGTGTGTAAAAATTACCGCATCTAATTTATCTACTTTGTTTTTTAAAAGTTGTTGTCTAAAATCTGGACCAGCATCTATTACAATAGTTGTGGTACTACTTTCTACTAAAATACTTGTACGTAATCTTTTATCATAAGGATTATGACTTGTACAAACTTCGCAATTACAAGCAATAACAGGCACACCTTGAGATGTACCTGTTCCTAAAAATGTAATTTTTATTTTATCAGTAAACATTAATCTTCGCGATTATTACCTATAAAACGCATTATATAATAAAGTAAAGTTGCAATTGATGCTAATGCGTTTACAAAATAGGTGTATGCTGCCCATTTTAAGGCATCTTTAGCATCATCAACTTCGTTATAATTGGCTATTCTATATTCTTCTAACCAAACTAATGCACGTTTACTGGCATCAACTTCTACAGGTAAAGTAATAATTCTAAAAAGTGTAATTATTGATTGTATAACAATAAACAGAATTAACATTGTGTTTGTTAAACCTGGATTCATATATGCTAAAAAAGCCAAACCCAATGAAATCCATGTTGCTGCCATACTTGCAAATTGTACAACAGGTACTAATTTACTTCGCATGGTTAGCCATGCGTATGCCGTATTGTGTTGTACTGCATGTCCGCACTCATGAGCTGCAACTGCGGCAGCGGCAATATTATCACCATTATAAACAGATGAGCTTAAGTTTACAGTTTTATCTGCAGGGTTATACTGCTCGCTTAAAAATCCATCAACACTTTTTACTTTAACATCAAAAATTCCATATTGCTTAAGCATTTTTTCAGCAACATCTTTACCTGTTAAACCAGAACTTAAACGTTCTTTAGAGTAATGGTTAAATTTACTTTTTAATCTTGCGCTTACTAAAAAACCTATTCCAGCAAACAAAATTGTAATAACTAATAAAATTGGATCGAAATACATAATTTATTTTTTGTTTAATATATCAAAAAGAATACCATTTAAAGGTACAGACAAAATTTCATTAAGTTATTACTTTATTGTTAAACAAATTAACATATAACGTTTGGTAAAAAGCTTGATTATGTAAAATTGGCAGTTATTAATGTTGTAAATTTACTATATGAAGGAAAAACCACTTATTTTAGTAACAAATGATGATGGTATAAGTGCTCCAGGGTTAATTCATTTAACGGCCATAGCATCAAGATTTGGTAGAGTTGTAGTTGTAGCTCCAGATAAACCTCAAAGTGGTATGGGACACGCAATAACAATTAACAACACATTAAGATTACACCAAACAAGTTACCACACTGCTGAAATGGAGTATGCTTGTACTGGTACACCTGTAGATTGTGTGAAAATGGCAGTAAATCACTTATTAAAACAAAAGCCAGATTTAGTATTAAGTGGAATTAACCATGGCAGTAATAGTTCTATTAATGTTATTTATAGCGGTACTATGAGTGCAGCCGTAGAAGGTGCTTTAGAAGGTGCTAAAAGTATTGGCTTTAGTTTATGCGATTACTCTTTACACGCAGATTTTACACAAGCTACACCCTTTTTAGAACAAATTATAGAACATACACTTTTAAACGAATTACCAAAAGGCGTTTGTTTAAATGTAAACATCCCTAAATTACAAACCAATCAAATAAAAGGTATAAAAGTAGTACGACAAGCAAAAGCTATTTGGAATGAAAAATTTGACGAAAGGCAAGATCCTTACGGAAGAAATTATTATTGGTTAACTGGTGAATTTGTAAACTTTGAACCTAATGCAAATGATACAGATGAATGGGCTTTACATAATAATTATATTTCTATAGTACCAATTCAAGCTGATTTAACAGCGCATTTTGCATTACAAAATTTAAAACAGTTAGAAAAATGAATTTAAAATTAAAAATTGATAAAATTTTTATTGGTTTAATTGTTGGAATTATTTTTCCAATGGTAATTTATTTTTTTATTTGGATGTTTACCAAAAGTTACATTAGTTTTCCAAGTAGATATACAAACTATTTAATTAATGGTCAGTTATTAAGCGGACATATTAAAATTTGTGGAATAGCCAATTTAGCATTGTTTTATTTAGGATTAAAAACAAAGTCAGATAAGTTTACTCGTGGTATTATTTTTGCATTATTACTGTATGTGGTTTTAGTAGCGTATGTAACTTACTATGTAGAACCTAGTTTTGAATAAATGAAATATTATTTTATTGCTGGCGAAGCCAGTGGAGATATGCACGCTGCAAACTGCATTAAAAATATACTTTTAATGGATGTAAATGCCGAATTTGCATTTACAGGAGGAGATCAAATGAAAGCTGTTACAAATAAATTACCTGATATTCATATTACTCAAATGAATTTTATGGGATTTATTGATGTACTTAAACATATAAAAATAATAAAGCAAAACTTTAAAACGGTTAAACAAAGTATTTTAAAGTTTAAACCAGATGTACTTGTTTTAGTTGATTACCCTGGCTTTAATTTACGAATGGCCAAATGGGCATTTAATAACGGAATAAAAGTAGATTATTATATTTCTCCAACAGTGTGGGCTTGGAAAGAGGGTAGGGTAGAACTAATTAAAAAGTATGTAAAACAATTATTTGTTATACTTCCTTTTGAAAAACAATTTTACGAAAAACATAATTATACAGCACATTTTTTAGGTCATCCATTATTAGATGCAATTGAAAACAAGAAAAAAGATTTAAAAAATTTAGAAGAATTTATTAATACAAATAAATTAAACAAGCAACCTATTGTTGCAGTTTTACCTGGGAGCAGATTACAAGAAATTAATCATATGCTAAAAATAATGATTAAGGTAAAATCAAATTTTGAAGAGTATCAATTTGTAATTGCAGGTACAAATACAATAGCCATAGATGCTTATCAACTCGCATTTGATAATAACATTAAAGTTGTATTTAATCAAACTTACGATTTATTAAATATAGCTCAGGTAGGTATTATAAAATCAGGCACATCAACCCTCGAATCTGCACTTTTTAAATTACCACAAGTAGTTTGTTATAAAGCCGGCGCACTTTCAATTAAAATTGCAAAGCTTTTTGTAAATATAAAATATATTAGTTTACCTAATTTAATTATGGATAAACCTATTGTTAAAGAACTTATTCAGGCTGATTTAAGCGTAACTAATATTACAAACGAATTAAATTTATTGTTAAATAATAAAGAGTACCGTAACAATCAAATTAATGAATATGAAAATTTAATTAATTTTTTAGGAGGACCAGGGGCAAGTAAAAAAATAGCAAAGCAAATAGTAGATGATTTAATAAAATGAAACAAATTAAACAAAGTACATATTTCATAATATTGATATTTGCATATATTTTATGTACAAGTTTTTATATAAAAACAGAAACTTTACAAATTAGAATTTATACAACCACAAAATTAAACACAATAAGTTTTGGTGTAAATGCTGGTAAGTATAAATTAATTGGCGATGGTAATTTAATTTTAGAACCAAATACCACAAATCATATTAAACTATCATTAAAAGGTGATAGTGTGGTTGTTTTTGATGGAGAAAATAAACTTGGAATTTATAAATATGTGAAATTTAGCGGTGACCAACTCAGCGAATTAAAAATTAAAGTTCTAAATCCTGATAGAAAAGCAAGATTATACCAAAACAATATTAGTTGTAGTGTTTTAGATGGCAATTTAAGATTACTAAATGAAATTTATTTAGATAATTATATTGCTGGAGTAACTGAAGCAGAGGCTGGTTCAAGAGCATCGCAAGAGTTTTATAAAGTACAATCTATATTAGCACGCACCTTTGCACTTGCCCATATTAATAAACATATAACCGAAGGATTTAGTTTGTGTGATCAAGTACATTGCCAAGCTTATTACGGTAAACCAAAAGATTTAAGCATTTTTAATGCAATTGAAGCTACTAAAAATTTAGTTGTAATAGATGAAAATTTAAATTTAATTGTAGCTGCTTTTCATAGCAATAGTGGCGGACAAACTGCAAACAGTGAAGATGTTTGGGGAGCCAAAACTTCATATTTACGAAGTGTTAATGATACCTTTAGTTTAAAAATGCCTAATAGTAAATGGGAGCGTAAAATGTTAAAAGATGATTGTTTATCTTATTTAAAAATAAAATATAATTACCCTACAGATAATAATGAGGCAATAAATTTGGCTTTAAATTTTATACAAGATGAACGAAAAGTGTTTTTAGAATGTTATAACAGCAAAGTCCCTTTAAAAAATATTCGGAATGATTTACAACTAAAATCAACCTATTTTACTATAACAGAATTAAGTAAAGATAGTGTATTGTTTAAAGGGAAAGGCTATGGGCATGGTTTAGGGATGTGTCAAGAGGGTGCAATGCGTATGTGTAAGTTAGGATACAATTATCAACAAGTATTAAATTTTTATTATAAAAACATAATGCTGATAGATTTACACAAACTAAGTTTTTTTAAAGACGAATAAAAAATTTTATCTTTATATAAGTGAAAATTAAAAATAAACTCATATTACTTTTTATCATTAGTAGTGTTTTTTGTTTTTCGCAACCAACTAACAGTATTAAATTTAAAAAAGAAACAAAATACGCTAAAGCAGTGTTTGATAATGTGGATTTAAAATTAATGGTTATTGATGTTTATGGTAATCCTACTGATGCCAAAATTGGAAAATTTAAATTATACGTTAAAACCAAAAAAGAAACAACCGCATTTGAAGCCTATTCTAATAATTTAAATGCTGAAATGATTAACTACCTTAAAAAGTTAAAACATTCGGCTAAACTTTTTTTTACCGAAATTAATGTTATTGAAAACGAAAGCCATCTTACTAAATTACCCGATGCCATTGAGCAATGGTTTCCAAATTGTGCGGGTTGTAAACCCTAAGTTATTAACTTTACATATATCTAAAACGATTTAAGAATATTAAAAAGTTTGTTAATCTAATAATAAAGTTAAAGAAAAATACTTTAATTTTATATAAATTTAAATAAATCGTTATGCATATTCAAAATGATGGTACTTTTTTAATTCCTATTGATTATTCAAAACAATCGTTAAATGCTATAAAACATTCGTTTAACTTAGCTAGATACACAAATTCTAAACTACATATTTTGTATGTTTTTGCAGAAAAACAAGATCATTCGGAAACAGAATTAAAAGAATTAGCAGCAAATACAGCAAAAGAAAGTGGTTTGCCTTGTACATGTTCAATAATAAAAGGAGATATTTATGAAGTAACCGATAAATATGCCAAAGAAAAAAATTGTACAATGATAGTTGCAGGACTAGATACTCATGTTAAGTTTAGAAGTTTTATGAGTAGATCTTCATCTAGTAAATTTATTAAAAATGCGCCATGCCCTGTATTAACAATAAGAAGTAATACTTTTTCACCCGCTTGCAAAAATATTTTAATGCCCTTTGATTTAAGTCCGGAAAGTAGAGAAAAAGTGCCTGTAGTTATACAATTAGCTAAGTTTTATGGCGCTGATATTAGAGTAGTTTCAATTTTTGATCCAGGCGAAACTGAATATGAAAACGCACTTTTACCGTATTTAAACCAAGTAAAAAAATACATAAAAGAAAATAATGTTAATTGTACAAATAAATCAATTCCGGGTAGAGATGTTGCCGAAGCAATTGTTGATTATGCAAACAAAAACAATTGCGATATAATTGTACAAATGAATAAACGCGATTTAAGTTTTGGCGAAATGTTTAGCGGTACAATGAGTCAAAAAATGGTTGATATAAGCAATGTACCTGTATTAACCATTAACCCAATGGAACGTAGAAATATGCCTTTATCATATTAATTTTTTTTAACCAAAAGTTTCAAATAATAGGTTATTACAAAAACAAATCCTATTAAAAACGGAATAATTGCGTAATGCCTATATAAATCGTTTATAAAAAATTCACAAATCATCCAAAAACTATTGGCTAAAATCCAAAAAAATATAGCAAGGTTAATGTAAACATCATTATAAAAACGTGTTTTATAAATTATATAAATAGCAATACCTAAAGTAGGAAAAATCATTGCTGCACCTAATAATTTTAACTCCAGCATCCAGCAAGTGTCCTTAATTAACCAAAAAATAATGTGTAAATTTTCGTATTTTCTTATCTTTTCAAAAATTTCCATATCAAATTAAACCAATGCGTTAAATTTACGTCTAATAATAATATATAAAGTAAATTTTGACAAAATTATCAGATAACGAAATATTAGAGTTGTTTAAACAAACTGATACTAAAGATAAAGCTTTGTCTGCATTAATTACAGTATATCAACAAAAATTATATTGGCACATACGAAAAATAGTTATAAAGCATGATGATACAGATGACGTTTTACAAAATACCTATATAAAAATTTGGAAAGGTTTAGAAAATTTTAAAGGTGAAAGTCAACTTTATACTTGGTTATATCGTATTGCTACTAACGAAGCGTTAACTTTTTTAAAACAAAAGCAAAAACAAAATACAACAAGCATTCATCCAATAGAGTACAGTTTAAGCAAAAGCTTAGAGAGTGATATTTATTTTAAAGGGGATGCTATTCAATTAAAACTTCAACAAGCAATATTAACTTTACCCGAAAAACAACGCATTGTGTTTAATATGAGATATTTTGATGAAATGCCTTATGAACAAATGAGCGAAATTTTAGAAACCTCTGTTGGTGCTTTAAAGGCAAGCTACCATTTAGCCGCTAAAAAAATTGAAGATCATTTATTAAACCAATCTTAAATAATACAGTCTAAACTATAAAATTACCTAAAATTGCAAAATTCAGATAAAAATAACTATCAAAATTTTAATTTACCTCAAAATTATTTTAATAATTCTGCCCAATCTATTAAAAATAAAATTGAATGTATTGAGGAATTAAAAGATTATAAAATTTTATCTAAAAAACTTAAAACTGGTTTAATTGTTCCTCAAAATTATTTTCAAAACAATCAACTATGTTTAGAAAATATAAATTATTCAACCCTTAATAAAGTTAAATTAAAACAAAACTGTTTTAATGTACCTGAAAATTATTTTAAAAATTCAGAAAATTTAATTTCTAAAATAGTTATGGATACTGAATTTGAGTTTGAAAAAAATAATTTATTAAAACAAAACTCTTTTCAGCTTCCTGATAATTATTTTAAAACAAGTGCAAACCAAATAAAACAAAACTTAAAACCAAAAACTAAAATTATTAGCCTTAATTTTTCTAAAACAGTTTTAGCAATGGCAGCAAGTGTAATTATTGTTTTATCTATAGTTTGGTTTAATAAATTTTACACTATTAATACTGAATCATGCGGAAACATTGCTTGTGTTGATGTTAAAGAGCTAAAAAACAGTAAAATTATAGAAAACATGGAAACTGAAGAACTTTATGATGTTGTAAATGTAAATGAACTTGAAAATGCGTTAAATTTAAATACCCCTGAAAATAAAGAAAATGACGACTCAATTAAATACGAGTTTGTAGATTAATTTTGAATAAAAGTTTATACATATTTATTTTATTATGTTTTAGTTTTTCAATTAAAGCACAACAAGGCGTTGAGAAAATAGAAGCTTTACGTGTTGGCTTTATTGAAAAAAAAATAAATCTTTCAAGTACAGAATCTTCTAAATTTTGGCCAATTTATAATGAATATAATGATAAAATAAAAGCACTTCGTAAAAATTTACGTCAAGCTAATCGAAAACAAATTGAAAGTTTAACTGAAAAAGAATGTGAAGAGCTATATTTATTAGATATTCAAACCAAACAAGCTGAAGCTGAATTATATAAAAACTACAGAGATAAACTTAAGTTAATTATTGGAACTAAAAGAATGATTTTATTACACAAAGCGGAAAATGAATTTAAAAAAGAAATTTTAAAAAATATTCAAGATAAAAGTGATTAGTAATTCAATTAAAATATTCACTTTTAAAAAAAGAAAACAAGTCATTTGTCTTGTTTTCTTTTTTTGTATGCTTAGTTTTTATGCTCAACCAATATTCGATTCTATAAAACCTAAAATGCCTAAGCATTATTTTAACACAGTAATAATGGTTGATGGTTATAACAAAAATAAAAATGATTTAATAGATACAAATAAATTAATTACTAAAAAATTAAAAACGTATTCTATTAATCAATTTAATTTATCTTTTTACACACCGCTTTATACCAAGGAAGATACTAACTCTCTTGTTTATTCAAACACACATTATTTACTTACAGGTAATTTTATGTTATTTCAACCCGTTTTTGACGGAATTTCAACTCATAATATTTTACGAGTTGGAGCAGGACTAAGAATAATACATAACCCGGGTAAAAAAGGTATTTGGTTTTTTGATGCCTCACCATATTTAATTAAAGATGTTTCTTATAATACAGAAGCGTCTATTAGAATGGCATCAAGCATAATTTACAGCCATAATTTTAATACATTTTTTAATTTAAGGGTAGGTGTAATAAAAACTTTTTTATATGGAAATAGAAATTATATTCCATATTTTGGATTTAGATTGGGTAAATTAGATAAATTAAATTTTAGTTTTCAATTCCCTCGCAGTATCTCTATTAATTTACCTGCTTTTAATAAATTTAATTTTTCGTTATACACACGTACACAAGGTGGAGTTTACAACTTTAGTAATCAAAATAATTTGTATTATATAAATAATGATAAAAATTTTTATTTTGCTCGTCGAGAAATTAATACCGGTTTTAGGATTGATGTTAAACCCTCTCATAATTTTTTATTTTTTATTTCAGGTGGTTTAAGTACTGGAAATTATATTGCCTTTTATTCTAAAACTAAAAATGAAACTAACAAACTTCGATCGTATAAATTTTATTTTTATGAAAATAAATTACCTGCTACATTATTTGTAAATGCCGGTTTTGTAATAAAGTTAGGAAAAAGTAAATCTGTTTATAACAATATTAATCTTTTAGATGCTATTGATTTAAATAATCAAAATGATGTTGGCGATGGCAATAATTTTAATGGAAATATTAATTTACCACAAAAACCAGAAAAAAATTATAATTTAAAATCAATTCAGGATTTAATTGATATAAATGATTATTAATAACCTACATGCGTATAATTTTTCGTTTAAGAAAAAATATCGCTTCAAATAATTTTGCTTTTAATTTATCACTTGAATAAGCATTTAGTCCTGCTTGGTCTAAATTGTTTGCGTAACCATAAATTTCGTTTGCTTGATTATTATAAATTACTTGATTATCTTTTGGGTTAATTAATTGTAATTTTATATTCAATTCAACCAACTCTACTTGATAATTAGATTTAAGAATTTCGCTGCTAATATCTTTTTTAGTATCCGAAACCGCATCAATAATAAAATCAGCTTCTGCTTTATTACTAACAATAATAGTTTCATTTGAACTAAGTTTTTGTTCAATAAAACCTTTTATAGTTTGATTATTTGTTGGTTTCCCTAAATTATTTTCAGTACAACTTAGGTATAATTGAATTGGCCTAACACTTGCATTAACTTTTAAACTTTGTGTATTAATAAATTGAGATAATACTTTTATAGCTGATTTACTCACAGAATCTGTTCCCATTAAGCCATTAATATCCGGACTAAGAGAAAATACAACAACTTGGTTTAATGGTTCAATGGTGTTAATTTTCACTTGTAATTCGCCATTAGTGTTGGTTGTATATTTTTCTACTATTTTTAGTTTATCCTCTTCACTTTTAATAGAAATTGGAAAATTATAAAGAGGCGTTTTACCATTTATTTGAAGTGTGTAATTTAAAGGTGAGTAATTAATTTGATATGGTAATAATTGTGTTAATGTTTTAGGTTGTAAAACAGTTATAGTTTGAATTTGTTTTTGAATTAAACCTGTTAAATCAAAAACAGTTTTTACTCCACCAGATTGGGTTACATCAAAATTTATTTCTTCACTTAAATAAGGAGTTAAAACACCAAAAGCTTGAATTCTTTTTTTTAATGAAGAAGAAAAATCATTGTTTTTTTCATCAATAAAACTTGAACTTATTAATGAAGCAGCTTTACTAATTGTTTGTTGTTTTTTTAAGGCTTTTTGCTTAGCGTATTCTTCTTTATCTAACGAATAATAAATCCAATATTGTTTATCATTTTCGTAACTGTCAATTTGTTGATAGCCTTCTATATTTTCATTATTAGAAAGTTTAATCATTGAGTTAAAACTTTCGTTAAACGAAGAGTTGTTTTGAACTGTATATAAAACGGAATTTGAGTTAATATCTACTTTTATTTCTGAAACTAAATCATATAACGCATTTTTTTTAGCTTCCATTTGGTAATTATCTCCTTTAGCTTTATCTGCAAAACCAATTCCGATATATTTAAAACCGTTGTTTGGCCTACTACTTACCCAAATAGGAGCAGGTTTTGTTTCGTTTACTATAGGTGTATTTTGTAATGCGTCTTTTTTGCTTTTGCAAGAAACAAAAATTAAAAAAAGAAAAAATAAAGAATATAAATTTTTATTTTGCAATTGAAGATAAATTAGTGTTATAGGATTGAATTACTTTGTAATTAATTTCACTTTGTAATTCATCTAAATTTTTTAAATTTTTGTTTTGTGAGAAACTATTTCTCCATGCTCTTGGGTTATATTGGTTAACTTGAGCTGTTGTACTTGGGTTATATGGAAACAAAGAGTTTAAATTTAACTTTCCTGTATTAGACATTTCGTTAAAATCGATCATATCACTTGCAGAAAACAATTGTGTGTTTGTTTTTAAAATTTGATTGTTATAGGCATTTATTAATTTAAAATTATATGTTAAGTTAATTGCTCTGGATTGTTTTACATTGTTATAATAAAACTCTTTAAATTCAGTTTTAACTAGTGTGTCATTAACTTTAGTTCTTACTTCTTGATAACCTTTTTGTGAATATTTTTTTGCACCTGGGTCAACAATTTTAATATCTGATATGTTAAAAATGAAAAAATAATCTGAATTAGAGGCTTTTCTAATGGCTTGTATTAAATCTATATTTCCAACATTATTAATGTCTGTTACTGTTTGTATTTTTGTAAAAGGTGTATTGTTTAAAATATTTATTTCTTTATTTTGTTGTGATGCTTGGCTAAATTGATCAAAATAATAATCTTCTAAATCTTTTTCGGTTTTATTGTTTGAATTACTTGGTTTAAAAATAAGTAGATTTTTACTTAAGCTTGATTTGGTTAGTTCTATTAAATCTTTAGTGTCTTTATAATCAATAGATTTGTTGGCAATATTTGTTAATATATTTGAAGCACTTTGATAGTTTTTATTTTCAATAGAGCTAATTGCACTTTGATATAAAGGCTCACAAGTTGATATTATATCTAAATTTACTATGTCTTTATAAGTAGGATTATATTTTAGTATGTTATTAATGTTTTTACGTGCTAAAGCGTAGTTTTTAATGCTTACTAAATTATATGCCTGGTTGTAGTTTGTTTCGCAATATTTTTCAATATCATTTTTGTAATCTTCTTCATAAGCTTTAGGGTAATCTAAAGTTACTTCTAGTGCATTTGTTTTTTTAGTAAAATCAATTAGTTTTTCAAAACTTTCAAGAGATGATTCAATTTGATTGGTGCTATGGTTTCTAAAAAATTCTGAAGAGAGGTTATTTACATATTTTTGCCCTACTTGTTTTAATTTTAAACGAGCATCAACATTACTTTTTTTTCTTTCTAAAGATTCTAAGTAATAGCTTGCCGCTTCGTTAACCAGCCCTTGTTTTTCTAATTTTTCGGCCGCTTTAAAATATTTTTTAGAACCTGTGCACGAAAACAAAAAAATTACCAAACAAGAAATAAATATGTAAAAAATATTTTTCAAAGTATAAAAAAAGAGCATCGTTAATCGATGCTCTTAATTTTAATTTTTAATTATTTGCCTTCTTCAGCTAATTTTTTCATTTCTGCATCAAAAATTTGTTGAAATTTTTGTTTGTCGTAATCTAACTTAATAGAAGCGTTGTTTGATATTTTAGCATCTAATTTATCAAAAACTTCTTTTTTACCTGCTTCAATTGCAATCCAGTAGCTAAATGCACCATTTGATTCTTTAAAGATTTTTTCTCCAATTTCTTTAACGTTACTCATCTCTAAATTTACAACTTCGCGTGCTAACTCTTCAAATTTATTTTCAAATTCTTGAGTATTACAAACAGTTCTATGGTTAGTGTATTGGTCTGTAACTCTTTTTACCATTGCATTAATGTTTGCTGCCATTTCTGCTCTAGCATTTTGAAATGCAATTTTTTTAGCTGTTGCTAAATCTGGAGATTTACCAACTTGTTTAGCGCGAAATGCTTCGTTATCCGAACGGTATTTACTTTCGCTAAATGGAACTGTAATTTCAACAGCACCTGATTCTTTTTGAACGGTTTGTTTTTTAGATTTACAAGCAGATAATAATGCAATTGCAACTGCAGGTATTAAAAGTAATTTTGTTGTTTTCATATTAATGTTTATTTGTTATTCTTAAATTTACATTTATTATGCCAAATATAATAAATAAGTTTATTTTAACGCTGTTTAACAATTAACTATTTTATGTTAAATTACTTTAACATTTCATTTTCTACATCTTGTTCTACTCTTAAGTTTTCAATAATAAATTCTTGTCTATCAGGTGTGTTTTTACCCATATAGTAATTTAAAAGTTCATTTATACTTGCTTTTTGATCTAGTAAAACTGGTTCTAATCTAATATCTTTACCAATAAAGTGTTTAAATTCATCCGGACTAATTTCACCTAAACCTTTAAAGCGTGTAATTTCAGGTTTTGGACCAAGTTTTGCAATAGCTGCTTTTCTTTCTTCGTCGCTATAACAATAAATGGTTTCTTTTTTATTTCTAACTCTAAATAAAGGAGTTTGTAATATTTTTACATGGTTGTTTTTTACCAAATCAGGGAAAAATTGTAAAAAAAATGTAAGCAATAAAAGTCTAATGTGCATACCATCAACATCAGCATCAGTTGCAATTACAACGTTGTTATAACGTAACTCATCTAAACCATCTTCAATATTTAAAGCTGCTTGTAATAAATTAAATTCTTCGTTTTCATAAACAACTTTTTTACCTAAGCCAAAACAATTTAAAGGTTTACCTTTTAAACTAAATACAGCTTGTGTGTTTACATCACGTGTTTTTGTAATAGAACCACTTGCGCTATCCCCTTCGCAAATAAAAAGAGTAGTATCTAATCTTTTTTGGTCTTTAATATCGTCTAAATGAACTCTGCAATCACGTAATTTTTTATTATGAAGCGAAGATTTTTTAGCTCTTTCTCTAGCTAATTTTTGAATTCCTGATAATTCTTTTCTTTCGCGTTCGTTTGCTAAAATTTTTGCTTCAATAGCTTTTGCAACCTCTGGATTTTTATGTAAGTAATTATCAAGATGTTCTTTCATAAAATCGCTTACAAACGATCTTATACTTTGGCCTTGAGGAGCAATTTCGTGAGAGCCTAATTTAGTTTTTGTTTGTGATTCAAAAATAGGTTCTTGAACTTTTACAGAAACAGCAGCTACAATAGATTTTCTTATATCTAATGGTTCAAAATCTTTTTTAAAAAACTCTCTAATAGTTTTTACAACAGCTTCTCTAAATGCGCCTAAATGTGTACCACCTTGTGTAGTATATTGCCCATTAACATAACTATAATACTCTTCGCTAAAGTGTTCGTTACTATGCGTCATAGCTACTTCTATATCTTCCCCTCTTAAGTGGATAATTGGGTAAAGGGTTTCTCCAGAAATATTTTTTTCTAATAAATCACGTAAACCATTATCTGATTTATATAAAACACCATTTAAAGTTAACGTTAATCCAGTATTTAAAAAAGCATAATTCCAAACCATTTTATCAATGTATTCATGTACAAAATGGTATTTTTTAAAAATGCTATCGTCTGGGGTAAATTCTACATAAGTTCCGTTTTTTTCATTTGGGGTAGATGCGAGTTTGTATTCTTTAGTTAAAAGTCCTTTACTAAATTCGGCTGATTTTGCTTGGCCATCTCTAAAAGATGTTACTTTAAAATTTATGGATAATGCATTAACTGCTTTTGTACCAACGCCATTTAAGCCTATTGATTTTTTAAAAGCTTCACTATCGTATTTTCCACCGGTATTCATTTTAGAAACTACATCAACTACTTTACCTAAAGGGATTCCTCTTCCGTAATCTCTAATTCCAACTTTGCCATCTTTAACGGTAATATCAATTTTATTTCCTTCACCCATCATAAATTCGTCAATAGAGTTATCCATTACTTCTTTTAAAAGAACATAGATACCATCATCAAAAGCGCTTCCATCTCCTAATTTTCCAATATACATTCCTGGGCGTGTACGAATGTGTTCTTGCCAATCTAATGAACGTATATTGTCTTCTGTATAATTTGATTTTGCCATGTGTAATTTTTAAAGTTTAATTAATTATTTAATCACCATCTAATATATTTCCTAAGCCGCCTAAAATACTTCCTTCTTCTTTTCTACTACCGGTACCGTAAGATAATATTCTACTTGCTAAGCGGCTAATTGGTAAAGTTTGTATCCATACTTTACCAGGGCCTCGCAATACTGCGTAAAACATACCTTCACCACCAAACAATGTATTTTTAATACCACCAACAAATTGAATATCGTAATTAACATTGTTTGTAAATGCCACTATACAGCCTGTATCTATTTTTAAAATTTCGCCTGCTTGTAGGTCTTTTTCAATAACATGCCCGCCACTATGCACAAATGCCATTCCGTCTCCTTCTAGTTTTTGCATAATAAAACCTTCACCTCCAAATAAACCTGTACCAAGTTTTTTTTGAAATTCAATTCCAACGGCAACACCTTTTGCAGCGCATAAAAAGCTATCTTTTTGACAAATTATTTTTTCTCCAAGTTTAGATAAATCTAATGGAATAATTTTGCCTGAATATGGTGCAGCAAAAGTTACTCGTCGTTTATCGTTTACATTATTAGTGTAAACAGTCATAAATAAATTTTCGCCTGTTAATAATCTTTTACCAGCCGAAAATAGTTTACTCATAAACCCTTTATCATTTCCGTCTCCAAATAAAGTTTGCATTTGAATGCCGTCATTCATCATCATAAAGCTGCCAGGTTCTGCAATTACGGCTTCTTGAGGGTCTAATTCAATTTCTACACACTGCATTTCTTCGCCATACAGTTTATAATCAATCTCGTGGTTTTTCATATTTTGTTAATTTGCGTTGTTAAACTTTAAATTTTTATACATTAAATCTAAAATGCATTACATCTCCATCATTTACAATATATTCTTTTCCTTCAATTTTTAATTTGCCTGCATCTCTACAAGCCGCTTCAGAGCCTAAAGTTGTAAAATCATTATAGCTCATAACTTCAGCTTTAATAA
>CAZAPH010000057.1:0-19344 GCA_964487105.1 uncultured Akkermansia sp. | reverse complement strand
ATCATTTAATTAATTAAAAAAATAAATCATAAATTAAATTAATTCTTAAATATAAATTTATTATCTTAGTTAATTCTATTTAAAACTTTATATGAAAAATCTTTTACTTTTTTTAATTATCCTTAATTCTACCTTATTAGCACAAACCAATGACTTTAAGTTTAATAAAAAATACTTTGTTGAAAATAATAACCGAATAAAATCTTTTAATGGCACTGAAATATATTATACAACGCAATTAAAAAATGTTGAAGTATGGATTACAAATAAAGGTTTAATTTATAATTACTATTCTATTAAAACTAATACTCCAAAAATGGAAGATAGACTTAATAAAAAGGAAATTACAAAGATTGATTGGGAACGTACATGTGTAAACTTAACTGATGCAACTATACTTAAAAAAAATGAAACAAATCAACAAAATTTATTAAGTATAAATTATTTAACTTCAAATAGTAAAACAACCTGTTTAACAACTAAAGAAATTATATATAAGAATATTTATAACGGAATAGATTGGAAAATTTATTTTAATGAAAAAAATGAATTAAAACAAGATTTTATTGTACACCCTGGTGCAGATGTAAATACAATTAAAATACAATATTCTGGTGTACTTCCTCTAACTATTGAAAATAATAAAATTGTTTTAAATACAAAATTTGGGAAATTTAACGAAAGTAATTTATTGTGTTTTCAAGACAAAAAAATTATCCCTTCTCAATTTAAAAAAATAAAAGAGCTAACAATTAATCAAGTAAAATTAACCGAAGTTGGTGTAAACATAACTAATTATGATAAAAAAAGAGATTTGATTATTGATCCTATATTAAATTGGAGTACTTTTTTTGGTGGCTCTGTTGATGATGATGTACATGGAATATCAAACGATGGCACCAACACTTGGGTTGTAGGGCATACACAGTCTCCAACTTTTCCTGTTGTTAATTCAGGAGGATTATCTTTTTTTCAAGGGTCATATTCTGGAGGTGGTGGAGATGGTTTTTTATTAAAATTTGATAATATTTATAATTTAATACACGCCACTTATTTAGGCGGAACAGGCGGAGAAGAAGTTATGGCAGTGGTAACTAACAGTAATGAAGTTTGCATAAGTGGATTTACAAGTTCAAGTGATTTTCCTACCTTAAACCCTGGTGGTGGAGCTTACTTTCAATCTGCATTGAGTGGAAGTAATGATGGTTTTTTAATGAAATTTAATCATAGTGCCGATTTATTGTGGAGCACTTATGTTGGTGGAACAGTTACAGAATATTTAAATGCTTTAAATTATAATAATGGAGATTTGTTTGTAGGAGGTGTAAGTAAATCTTCTAATTTTCCAACATTAAATTCAGGTACTTTTTTTCAATCTTTTGTATTTGATAATGATGCTGTTATAATGAAATTTAATTCAACAAATGCAATTTCTTGGTCAACTTTTATGGGAGGAAGCGGTAATGATTTAGTATATTCTATAACAACAAACAGTACAAATTTAATAGTTGTAGGCAACACTAATTCCGCAGCATTTAACACATTAAACGGCGGTGCTTACACACAAACCCTTATTGCAGGTGGCTTTGATGGTTTTATAAGTAAATTTAGTTTAAATGGCAACTTACAATGGAGCACCTTTTTTGGAGGTAATTTTAACGATAAAATAAGTGATGTTGCAATTAATAACAATGTCATCTATTTAACCGGCACATCATCATCTACCAATTTACCAGTTTTTAATGGTGGTGGAGGTGCCTATTATCAAGCCACTAACTTAGGTATAAATGATGGTTTTATTGCTAAATTCAGCATTAATGGCACTTTAAAACATTCTACATATATAGGCAATACCGGAAATGATTATTCAAATACTATTTCAACTGAAGGTGATAATTTTATAGTAGGAGGATATAGTAATTCATCAACATTAACTACTTTAAACGATGGAACTTTTTACCAAAATACACCTGGCGGCGCTTACGACATTTACTTAACAAAATTTGACACATCTTGTGTTATGCAATGGGGTACATTTATGGGAGATGTATCTAATGATTATATTGAAAGTATAGAATGTAAAAATTATAAAATTTATGCTTGTGGTTATACACAATCTACTTTATTTCCTGTGTTAAATCCTGGCTTAGGTGCTTATTTTCAAGGTACTGGAATTGGTGGCTTTGATGCATTAATTTTTACTTTTAAAAATTGTTCAAATCCTACATTAACAGTAGCCCCAACCGCAACAATTTGTGCTGGGCAAAACTTAACATTAACAGCTTCAAGTTCAAGTTTAAACACTTTCCAATGGTATGGACCTGCAGTTTATTCATCAACCAATGCAGTTGCAGTAGTACCAGCAGTTACTGCAACCAACGCGGGTGTATATTCAATAATTGTTACTAGTCCTGGAGGTTGCGCTACTTCAGGAAATGTAACGGTAACCGTATTAAGTTCTCCAACAAATACATTAAACAATAATGGGCCATTATGTTCTGGTGAAACATTAAGTTTAACAACAAACAGTGCAAACTCCTATTCATGGTCAGGTCCTGCAAGTTTTACAAGTTCTATTCAAAATCCTATTATAAATAATGTTAGTAATTTAAATAGTGGAACTTATACTTTGCAAACTACAAATAGCTTAGGATGCAGTAACACACAAACTGCAAACATATCAGTAAATGGAATTCCAACAATTTCGATATCGGGAGCTACAACAGTATGCGAAGGCGCTTCAATTAATTTACTGGGTAATGGTGGGTTAAGTTACACATGGACAAGCCCAAGTGGTTCAACTACTGTAAATAACACATTAACAATAAACAACGCTCAAGTTAGTAATGCTGGCACATACACTATATCAGGAAATTCTGTTTTTGGATGTGTTGGTTCAACTAATTTTAGTGTAACAGTAAGTGTGTGTACTAACATTAACAACGAAACTTTAAATTCTAGTCTTTTCAATTATTATTACAAAGACCATTATCTTTATTTTAATAACACTTCAAATAATGTAGATGAAATTTTATTATTAGATATGCAAGGTAAAATATTGATTAAGCAAAAAGCATCTGAATTATATTGGGATTTGAATGAATTTGCTAATGGTATTTACATTATAAACATTAAATACAAAAACGGTAAAATTGAAAACAATAAATTAATCATTTATTAATGATTTAATTTTTCAACTTCAATAACTTTTTCAGCAATACTTTCTGAATTAATTTCAAGTCCTTCTTCTTGTGTAACTAATTGTCCTGAAGGGTTAAAAATTGTAATTATATTTGAATGAGAAAAATCTATAGGAGAAATTTTTTTGTATTTCATTGCAAGAACATTTGCAAATTCACGCGTATCAATTTCGTTTGAAGTTAAAAAAATCCATTGAGGATTATCCATATTGTTATTAGTGGCAAATTCTTTTAAATGATCTGGCGTATCAGTTTCAGGGTCAATTGAAACTAAAACCATATTTATATTTTTTATTAAATTTCTATCAATTTTTTGTTCGATTTGTTTCATTTTAGAAATTAAAATAGGGCAAGCGGATTGACAAGACGTGTAAATCATAACTACCACTAATGTTTTTCCTTTTAAATCTTTTAAATGTAATTTTATATTATTTTGATTTCTCCATTCAGAAGATAAATTAAAAATAGAATTACTTGGTAAATCATTGGTGTTATTTTTATTTTCATAACACCCATAAATTAAAATTAATATTAAGATATATTTTAAATTTTTCATGATTAATTTGTAGCGCTATCTTTAGCACATCTAAATCCCATATTAGAAATTGTATAATTTGCTTTTACAGAAATTCGCATGCCATATCTCATAAAAGCAGCATAGTTCATCACATCTTTAGCATTTGCCGCACCACTTGCACAAAATAAATTTTTATTATCATTTTGTCCTGTTCTCGAGTCTCCTACATCAATAATCGAGTTAAAATCATGAGTCCATTCCCAAATTAAATCAAACATATTATACACTCCCCAATAATTAGGCTTTGTTTGTTTTACTCTATTAAATTGCCTGTTTTTTTGCATATATAAATCAATAATATTTGCTGAATAACTTTGTTTCTTTCGAGCATTTATAGTATCTGCATCTGCCATAGCAACAAATTCCCACTCATCAACAGATGGTAATCTTTTACCTATACATTTTGCAAATGCGTTAGCAGCAAACCATGAAACATAAGTTACAGGAGCATCTGGATTACATCCTTTTGGCAAAATAAGGTATGATTGCCAATAATGAAAGTAAGTTGAGTCTGCATAAATTTCATTAACATTTGATTTTCTCCATTGTGGATTAATTTTTACAAACTCAAGGTATTCTTTGTTCGTAACAGCTTTTTCATCAAGATAAAATGATTTAACGTACACCGAACTATCTGTTCCAAAAAATGGTTCATAATACCCTCCTGGTATAAGAATCATTTTTGTATCAACTTTAATTGATTTTAATTCTGATTGACTAGTTTTATTTTTAATATTTAAAGCATTAAAATCATTTTCCTTAGCACATTGTACAAATAAAATAAAAACAAAAAACGTAATAAATAATTTTGTTTTTTTCATTGATGACTATTTTATTAGGCTATTTTACTTTTTAATTTTTTTAAAAATTTTAGAATTTTCAGCTCCTGTTACATTTAATTTACCTATTGCTCCTTTGTTAAACGCACGAGATAAAGAATGATCTACTAAAACATATTCACCTGGAACTTCAACTTTAAATTCAACAATTACAGCTCCTCCTGCAGGAATTAATGTAGTTTGAACATTATGAGTTAAAGTCGTTCCTCCTTCCAAATAAACATTATCAAATATTTCTCCTATTATGTGAAAAGAAGATGTTAAATTTGGTCCTCCATTTCCAAAAAATATACGAATGGTTTCGCCAACCTTTGCTTCAATTTTATTTTTACCTAATAACGCTCCTTTTTTACCATTAAATAATACATAATCAGGGGATTCGTTCACTGCTTTATCATTGTCAAATTCTAATAAACCAGGTTTAGCTTTTGATTCTTTAGTATAAAAATCACCTTGCATTATATAAAACTCTTTATCTACAGCTTTTAATCCGCCACTAGGCTCAACAAGAATTAATCCATACATGCCATTTCCTATGTGCATTGGTACGGGGGGTGCAGCACAATGATAAACATATATACCAGGGTTAATTGCTTTAAATTGCAAAATCGCTTCTTTCCCTGGTGCAGCAGTAGTTGCTTCTGCACCTCCTCCTGGACCATTTACTGCATGCAAATCAATACTATGCGGCATTACACTATTCATAGCGTTTCTCAAATGCAATTCTACTTCATCTCCAACTCTCACTCGAATAAAGCTTCCTGGCACAGTATTATTAAATGTCCAAAATGTAAAATTTTTTCCAGGTTCAATTTCACTTTCGATTTCGGTTGTTTCTAATTCTACTATTACTTTTTTTGGTTTTCTATCTCCAATTGGTTTTGGAACTAAGGGCGGTCCTGTTACTTCTATTTTTTCAAAATTACCCTCAGCAACCATATCAATTGGTTTTTCATTGTCTTCAGAAATTATGTTCTGTTCGTTGTTATTATGATTACAACTAGGAATAGATATGCTTAATAGTGTAAGCATAATTACATTAATGATTATTGTTTTTTTCATGTTAAATTTTTTAAATTAAATGTTATGATAAAACGACGTATGATTAAAAAGAACTATGCTTATAACTAATTAAAATTTAATTACCTAATTAGTTGATGTTGGTTTAAATCACAAAGTAAAATTATGTATTAAATAATTAAATCTCAACATTTTTAACGAAATATTTATTTATTGAAAATGTTTAATACCTCTACTTTTCCAGATTTAACAGATTTTATACGCACTAATTTAGTATGCTTATTATTAATTAAATAAGAAACTGATTGATTAGGCTTTATTTGTTTAGTAATTGAAGAAAGAACAGATTTAACATCTGTAGAGGTAACATTTAAAAACACCTCAATAAGATATTCGTCAGGTTCAGTTCCTTCATTAACAATTTTAATTTCATTTTTATTTTGTAAAACTGAAAAACAATATGGGTATAATGAGCTATTAAAATAAGCTCGGTATTGTGCAAAAACTCCCCAATCAAAAATTGGTAAAGTTTTTCCTTGTAGGTATAAATCCCACACCGGATTTTTATCTGGTGTTACTTCTAAAATTCTTCCGTTCATACCGCCACCAATTAAAATATTACCGTTATTTAATTTTTGAACACTTCCAAATTTAGTTGCTTTACCAGGGTGGATAGAATCTATATCTAAATCCAGTTCCCAAATTTTCTCAATTTTACTTTTATTAGTTGTTGGTAGTTTTAAAATTAAAACTGAACTTTTTCCTTTTTCTTCATCTTCGCCATTATTAAATAAAAGTACTGTATTAGGAGCAATTGGCTTAACATCATGTTGCCTGCTAAACCAATTTGTTTCAATAACTAAAGTATCATCGCTAGTAAATTTTTGACCATACTCAGCAATTATATTTTTTGTTTTTTTGTCAATTTTAATAAATCTATTAAAATCCCTTAACCCCAAAAATAAAGAAGAGTAGGTAGAATCGTAAGCAACTGAATTTGCATGAAGCATAACATCCAACTTATTATTTTTAGAACCATATTTTTTTAAATAAGATTTAATTAGATTGATGTTAAAATGATTTTTTAATTCCCAAAACCAAATTAAATTACCAACTGAATCAAATTCCAAAATAATATGATTGTCATACTTATAATTAATACTGTCATTTTCGTTTAATTTAAATTTTTCTGTTGTTGCCCCCAAAGCAATAAAGTTTCCGTTTGGTAATTGGTTAAATACATGATGTATGTTTTTAACTTTTACTTGATTATTTAACATATTTGCATGTTTAAACCAAATAATTTCTAAATCTTTAGTTAAGTAATAAATTGAAGTGTCGTTTGATAAAGTTATATTTCCATTATTACACATGTGTAAATCCACTAAATTATCAGGTATAAGAGGTGTTTTTATTTTACGTGGAAATTGCCACACTACTTTTCCAAATCTATCTAACGCACAATTATATTTATCTAACCAAATTATTCCATCTTGAATTAATAACTTATTGTTATAGGTTTGTGTTACTTTATATTTTGTAGGATCATCGTATTCGTTTTTTAGAATTGAAAAATTATACACTTTACTTTTATTAATTATTTTATTTTTATTATTATAAGCTAAAACGTGCCATTTGTAGGTTTTTCCAAAATTTAAATTACTTATTAAACAAACATGACTAGAATCAGTTATAAAATTAGTCGAAATTGCCTTGTTTGATGAAACCGAGTCGAATTCTGAGATTAAAATTTTATACCAAATCGCTTCCTTTACTGGGAGATATCTTAATAATACCTGATTGTAATTTAGGCTATCATTAGGTTTTGGGAGTATTTGAGAAAAATAAATATTAACGAATAATTGAAAAATAATTACAAGTAAAATAGATTTTAGATTAATTTTCATCTTGTAAATTTATTAAATTAAAAATAGTTTTGATTTTGATTTTTTATCTAAAACAATTTAGAATAATAATTTAATGATTGATAATCAGAATATTACATTTTCAATGAGTGAAGGTATTCTTCTATTTAGTGAGAAAATTTGTTTTTTTTGTCGAAAAGAATATCTTCGTTAAAGAAATATAAAAGTTATAACTATTTAACTCAAAAATATATGAAAAACATTAAAGCCAAATTTTTTTTCCTTTTTGTACTACTTGCAATAGTTAATGAAACTATAGCGCACTCTGTACAAATTGCATATTGTGTAAGTTGCAATGGTAATTTAAGGATATTTGTAGAACACTGGCATGGGTCTGCAAATCCAAGTTCAACTAATATGACTATACAACTTACCATTAATGGAGTTAGTAACACACAAACCAATCCACCAGTATCAGGGGTAATGGATATTCCATTTGGTTCATTACCTGGTTGTAGCACTCCTATAACTTATGCAGCAGGTTGCTCTGGTCAACAAAATACTTACAATGATTGGGTTTATTACGATTATTTTGGAATTCCTGCTGGTGTACCTTGCTCTTTTACAATATTAAGTGGTAACAATTCTTTTACCTCTGATGGATGCGGGATGTATCCATTAACTGTAAACTTTACTGTACCTCCTGCAACAACTGGTGGTTCAGCTTCACCTATATGTATGGGACAAAATTTACCTGCTTTTGCTTTACCAGCAGGCACACCATGGACAAATAGTAATCCTGCAATAGGTATTCCTGCTTCAGGAACTGGTCCAGTTGCAGCAACTCCAGCAACAGGTATTGGTACAAGTGTGTTTTCATATACTAATGGTTGCGGTATTCAACACACAACATTAACAGTTAACCCGGGTTTACCTTCATCGTTTATTAATAGTGCTTCAGGTACTGGAAACGGCGTTTGTTTAGGAACACCTATTTCATTTACTAATACAACTCCAGGTGCGGCTCATACATACACTTGGGCAATGGGAAATGGTACAAACTTTACTTCAACAAACGTAAATTATACTTATCCTGCTCCAGGTACTTATACTGTAAGTTTAACTGTTGCCAATGCAAGTACAGTTTGTAAAGGACTCTCCTCCCAAACCGTTATTATACATCCAATGCCAACGGCAAATTTTACAATACCTAATAATTGTATGGGAGTAAACTTACCTATTACAAATACATCAACTGTATTAACAGGAAGCAATAATTACACATGGACAATGACTGGCGGTACACCTGCAACATCAAATGCTACTAACCCTACTGTAAGTTATGCTACTTCAGGTACACATAGTATTACTTTAAATGTAGCAAGTAACAATGGTTGCCCTGCAACTATAACTAAAACAGTAAGTGTTTTTGGAAATCCAGTATCTAATTTTTCTGCATCTAATGTTTGTTTTAATTCCGTAACTAATTTTACAAACTTAAGTACAACTACGTTAAATGTAAACACAGGGGCAATAAGTTCTTATTCTTGGAATTTTGGAGCAACATCAGGTACAAGTTCTGCGGCAACACCTGTAAATACTTATACAAATCCTGCTAATCAAACTGCAAATACAATTTATAATGTTTCTTTATTAGTTACAACTGCAAACGGTTGCACTGCAACTGTTACAAAAACTTTACAAGTTTATAGCTTACCTACACCAACATTTGTAGCAGACTCTGTATGCCAAACTAACCCAACTAATTTAACCCATGTTGGTAGTGGAAATGGAAATCCTTACTCAAACTTTGCTTGGGATTTTAATAATGACAATAACCCTGATATGAATACAGTTAATACAAGCACAGCCTATGTATTTCCAAATCAAGGAAACACAATGGTAAATTACACTGTATTTACTAATCCAAGTGGGACTTTACAATGTAAAAGTTCATTTTCAAAAAACATATTTGTATATGCAGGACCACAAGCTATTATTACAAATACAAACGTTTGTTTTGGCTACCCATTAGGATTAAGTGGAGTAACATCAACATTAGCCGTTGGTACAATTACAAATTACGCATGGCAATATGGTAATGGTACACAAAGTTTAACAAACCCAACCCCATCAACCAATGTATTATATAACCCTTCGGGCGTTTATTCTGTTACATTAACAGTAAATACAAGTAATAATTGTACAAGTAAAGCGGTAAAAACAGTAACCGTTTTTGGAAGAGCTGTATTAGACTTTACACCTGATAATGTGTGTTTTAATACACCAACAACATTTACAAACTTAACCACTTCAACAGTAAATGCCAACACAGGAGCTGTTTCATCTTACAGTTGGAATTTTGGAGCGCCAGGCGGTGGAAGTTCTACTTTGCCTAATCCTGTATTTTCATACACTAACCCTGCAAACGCTACAGCAAATTTAACATACACATCAACACTATATGCAACAACATCTAATGGTTGTACAGATTCGTTGAAAAAATCAGTTACAGTATTTAGTTTACCAACACCTGGATTTGTATCAGATTCTGTTTGTTTAGGAAGTGCATCAACATTAAGTAATACTGGTAATGGAAACGGAAATCCAATGAGTACTATAATTTGGGATTATTACAATAATGGAACTGTTGACCAAAGTGCTGCTGCGCAAACTGCAGTGCATACATTTACTAATTTTGGAAACAATGCTGTTTCTTATACTATTACTTCAACTCCAGCAACAGGCTTAACTTGCAAAACTAGTACTACAAATAATGTTTGGGTTAATCCAAACCCAAAAGCATTTATTACTAATGTAAATACATGTATAGATACACAACCAAGTCAAATGAGCGGTGTAACAAGTACAATTGCTATTGGAACAATTACAAATTATGCTTGGAATTATGCAGGACAAAATACAAATTTAACAAACGCAACGCCTGCAACAAGCTATAGTTTTAGCGCTGCTGGATTTTACAATATTACATTAACCGTTACATCTAATAAAGGATGTACAAATACAAACTCAACAACAATAGAAGTATATGAGAGACCGTATGGACAATTTGCTTACTCTAAAACTTGTTTCGGTAAAAAAACTACATTAGTTGGTACGCAAGCTGCGGTTAGTGGTAGTATTGCGACTTATAATTGGGATTTTAATAATAGTTTAGCAAGTATTGAAGCTACAGGAGCAACCGTTACAAATACATTTGCAACAGCTGGTACAAATACAATTACTATGTTAATGACAACTGTTAGAGGTTGTACAAATAGTATTACACTTCCTATTTATATCAATTATGTTCCTAAACCAAATTTTTATGCTCCTAAACGTGCAGGTTGTACTGATTTGTGTATTCCTGTATTTGATAGTTCAGCAGTATTAACCGGACCTGCTAAAAACTTTAATTGGCAATGGCAAATAGGTAACGGACAAAACTTTAATAATTCAAATGGTGATTTACCTAACTTATGTTTTACAAATAATTCTAATACAGATTTAAAACGTTACGATATAAAATTAACCTTAACTAGTGATAGTGGTTGTGTGGATTCGATTTTAAAACGCAATTATGTAACCGTTTATCCTAAACCTGTTGCAGATTTTCAATGGAGAGGAGTTGATGGAAACATACTAACACCAGAAGTAGAATTTACAAATACATCAATTGGTGCAAACAGCTTCCATTGGTACTTTAATGATGGCGTAAATGTTACAGACTCATCACAAATTAGTCCTAAACATTATTTTAATACGCTTGAACCAAAACAATATAGAGTTTGGTTAGCTGTTAGAAATACTTGGGGTTGTAAAGATACCGTTAATCGTTTAATAGATATTGGCCCAGATTATACCTTTTACATACCAAATGCATTTACACCAAATGGCGATGGAATAAATGATACATTTACAGGTACCGGAATTGGGATAGATAAATTTACTTTAAGAATTTTTGACAGATGGGGAGAATTAATCTTTATGACTTCTGACATTAACGAAGGTTGGGACGGAAGAGTTAAAGGTAAATTCCCTGAAGATAAAATGGATGTATATCAATGGAAAGTAGATGTAACAGACAAAGCCGGTAAAGAAAGGCAATTAACAGGACATGTTACATTATTAAAATAATTCACTAAAAGGTTTTCGAAAGGAAGCCTTTTAAATTTTTAAATAATTAGAGCTTTTTATTATACCGCTTTGTTTTAACCCAAATCATGCATTAGAAATTCTACTGCATAATTTGGGTTTAACAACTAGTCTTATAATCAGAAACACGTTTTCTTAGAAGCGGCATTACCATTGTAAAATTATAAAATAGCTTTGGGCTATTTTATAATTACAAATGGTATCATTTAGATTTTATGCTTAAAAGCCACTCATGAGCTTTATTATAATCTATAAAGGCTTTAACCGGATAAAGTGAAGGATTTGTTTTATAATAAATTGAGATTATAAGTTTATTTGCTATTTGATTAGTAACAAATGCTCTACCAATTAAAGCAGTTTCTTTTTCTTTATCCCTAATAAATTTAATGGCATCAGCTTCTAATTGAACCAAGCCTTCAGCTGAATCTATTATTAAACCTGGTTTATAGGGTGCAAATCCTTTAAAAACATTATGATTAATAATTGCATTTTCTAAATCTATTTCTTTTTCTGAAAAATAGGTGTAATGAATAATGTTATTTTGCAATAACCTAAGCCTAATTGATTTTGTTGAAGTTTCTTTTATTATGTCAGATTCTTTATAAAACAATTTAATTTTATACTTAGAGTTATATAAAATTAAATATAATTTTAATACTTGCTTAAATTTTAACGTAAAAGCATTAATTAAATAAAACGCAAAATCACAAATTATTTACTTTTTAAAACTTTTTGATGAGTCCCATCAGAATAATAATAAATTATAGTGCCATTATAAGTCTCATCTACATCTTTTCCAAGTAAGTTAATAGTTTTAATAACTTTTTTTGAACTCGAAATATTATTGTCTATTGAAATTATACTAGATGCTTCTTTTTTACCATCATAATCTACTTGTACTAATCTGTAATAATTAAAATCATCTTTTTTATAGTTAAAATCTTTAAAAGAATAGTATGTGGTTTCGTTTGAATTACCGGCACCATAAATTAAACTCACTTGTTCCCAAGTTCCTCCATCATTTGAACGTTGAAGTAAAAAATAATTATTGTTTTTTTCAGAAGCGCAACTCCAATTTAAATTATTATACTCGGCTCTATTCTCTCCATTAAATTCAGTTAAATCAATATTTAATGGAGAGCAAGACATAAGTGCGGTTGTTCCAGTAAAATTTAAATTCCAATTATTATTACCTGCCCCATAATTGCTGATACATAATAAATAACATTCTCCAGCCAACACATTAAGATCTTGTGTCCATTGGTTACCACCTGCACCTTCCGAATTATCTGTTTGTGGAGCATTATTTGCTGAATTTATCCCTGTATTATTAGATCCGCCAGAAACAGCGGCATAGGAGCATCTTACGGGACCGGTAGTTGGTGGACAAGATGGATTAGGGCCCCAAACCAACCAATCCATATCATTAGCAGCACCCCCACCTGGGTTTAAAAGAAATCTAAAAACACCGCCTGTTGTAAAACAAAACACTACCCATGATGTTCTTGCCGCCTCGCCAAATAAACACCCTTGGTTTGTTCCATTTAACTCACTAACAGAACCAGCCAATGCTGTACCGGCTGTATTGGCACAAATTAGTGAAGGAGGGCAATCCCCTTGAGAATTACAAAAAAAAGAAATTAAAATAAATAAAATTACACTAATTTTTTTCATAAATTATTCCTTAAATATTAGAATACAATTTATGATTTTAATCACAAAACCAAGTGCTGCTTAATAATTAATAAGTGTTTTTTACTCAATATAAAGCAATCTAAAAAAATTTAGAAATAAATTTTAGATTATGGAGTTACATAAATATTCTTTTTTATATAGCTTGTAGAATTTAATACATTAAAATATTTTCCATTAAACTTATAATTTGATGACCCTAATTGACTTAATTTTATTTCCATACTAATAAAAGTTGCAGTTGGAATAGTAGATAAAACATTAACTGGCACAGTTACAACATTATTAGTAAAACTAACTGGAATGTTATAAATGTATAAATCAGCATTTTCAACATTTACAGCATCGGCCAAAGTAAAAGTAAATGCCGAAGCTTTTGAAATAAAAGCAGGTAAAGTGTTATAATTACTTATTGAAGGTATTGAAATTAAAGAATTTGTAAAAGTTGTAAGCGTATAAACACTACTACCGTTTAATGAATAAGTAATAGGAAAATTGCTAATCATATTTGTAGTATCTATATATGAAACTGTAGTACTATTTGTCATTATTTTTTTTAACTGATACCCGTTTGCAGTAACTGTTCCTGCATCACAAGTATTACTTAAAGTTGCAGCACCAACCATAACTTCAGGCGAATAAAACCTAGCGTTAATTTGAAGTGAAGTTGAAAAAGAATTAGACGGAGCTGTACTTGTATTAATATTTTGGTAAGTTAATGCGCCTGCAATTTTTGTGGTGGTGGTAAGTGTTTGGCTTTTATCAGGATTATTTGTTTCTTGTTTTTTACAAGCAACAATTAAAATAATTAATAAGGCAATAATTACATTTTTCATAAACATTAAAATTTAATTCCTAATATACAAACATCATCAACTTGGTCATTATTACCACGCCAATTTTCGAAATACAAATTTAACTTTTGTTTTTGTTCATTTACGGTAAAAACAGAAAAATTTAGCAATTGCTGTTTAAGAGGTTTGTACATTAATTTTTTACCTTTGGGTCCACCAAACTGATCAGCAAAACCATCAGTATAAGCTATTAGCATATCTCCAGTTGTTATTTCAATATTATATATATTGAAAGGATCTTCTTTTAATCCAATTCCAACAGGCATTTTATCACACGGAAGTTCTATAATTTCTCCTTTTCTAATAATTATTGGGGCATTATTTGCAGCGGCATAGCAAATTTTATTATTTGCAATTTCTATAGAAAATAAAATACCATCCATACCATCTTGCCCTCCATATTTAGATAAATTTTTAATTAATCTACTTCTAACATGGTTAAATATTTCGTTAGGTTTTATGAGCTTGTATTGATTAATTGCTTCATTTAAAAAAGCCATATTTAAAATACTCATCATTGCGCCAGGAACGCCATGCCCAGTGCTATCGCAAACGGCAATATAAAAATGAGTTTGTGTTTTAGTTGCAAAATAAAAATCGCCACTTACAATATCCTTTGGTTTAAATAATATAAAATGGTTTGGTAAATATTTATTTAAAAAGGTTTCGTTGGCTAATAACGTATTTTGAATTTTACTTGCATAATTTAAACTATCAACAATTTCTTTTTGTTTATGTTCAATAATATTTTTTTGATTAACAACTTCTTGAGTTCGTTCGGCAACTTTATCTTCTAAGCCATGGATTAAATTTTTAATTGAAAGCTGCATTTGCTGAAAGCTACTTGCTAATGATCCAATTTCATCAGTTCTATCATTTGTTATTTGTACTTCTAAATTACCTTTAGCTAATTCGTATGCGTCAAATTCTAATTCTTTAATAGGCTTTGTAACTTTTTTAGAAATTATAAAAGACAATATCAAAATAAAAATTATAATAATGATAGAGGCTTTTATTATTTTATTTCTCAGTTCTATGGCTGGTTCAAAGGCCTCATCTTCATCTATCTCACTTAAAATAATCCACTTCATCCCAAATAAATTTAGAGGCATAAATGAAGATAACACAGAAACCCCTCTATAATCTTCAAAAATTAAATTTCCTATTTTACCTGATAATGCTTCTTTAGTTCCTTGTGTTTTTACTTCTTGCAAACCTACAGTGTTTTTGCTGTTTTTAATTTTATTTATTTTTAAATTTCCAACACCAATATCTTTTAATAATTTATAATAGCCTACACTATCTTCAATTAAAAATCTACTTTGGTTCCGAAGTGTATAATCTTCTCCTACTAAATAGGTTTCGCCGGTTAAACCTAAACCAATTTCTTTCCATTTGTTGTTATTTGTCATTAAATTATTAATATTGTCAATAGGCATTTGAAAAGCTAAAACACCAATAATTTTACCTTTTTCTTTAATAGCGCAAGCCATAAATGATGCGGGATGATTATAGGAAGGAATATATTCTTCAAAATCAACTAAAAACGCTCCTTTTGATGTATCGTTTTGTATTACTTCATTAAAAGCTTTAGCTAAATTTGTGTTTCTGTAAGCGCCAGCATTTAATGATGAGGCAAAATCAATTTCTTTATAAACGGTATAAACAATATTTGCAGTTTCGTTATCAATAAAAAAAATATCATAGTATCCAAATCGATTCATAAAACTTCTATTTACGTGATTGTGTTTTTTATGCACAGAATTATAATAAAAGTTTTGAGGTAAAGAATCAATATTTATTCTATTATTAGAAGAGAAATGATTATTTGCAATGTAAAATTCTTGTAATAATAACGCATTAATATTTAATGGCCTTAACCCTTTTTTGTTTATAATATTTATACTGTGATCGTTTAGCTGAGGGATAAAGAAAGTGTCTAAAAAATCGTCCATTCTATTATGTCTATGGATATCATAAGCCTCTCTATTTGGAAATTCTTTTTCAAGTAAATTAAATCCTAACTTAAATCCTTTCATAGCTTCAATTGTAGCAGGACTTTCGGCAAAAGCCAACAGTTGATTTTGAATTTGATTAAAGTATTCAGTTACTTGGCTTGCTTTAATTTCTTTTATTGCAGTTAATTTTTTAAATGTTTCTTGTTGGAGTGTTTCTTTTGCATCGCGATAACTAATTATACCTGCAATTAACATGGTAAGAATTGAGACTATAAAAAAAGTAATTGTTAATTTAAAACCTATTTTCATGTTTCGGAACTAATGTTTAATTTCGGTAACCAAAGATAACTTTAATGCGCAATATTAAAAATATTATTTTCGATTTAGGTGGGGTTATTATTAATCTTGATATTAATAAATCGATCCATGCATTTAATACAATTAGTTCTATACCTTTTCAAGATATATATTCACAAGCTAGTCAAACTGAGTTGTTTAATGATTTCGATAAAGGTTTAATATCACCTATTGACTTTTTTTCGAATTTAAAAAAATTAATAGGGTTTAAAGGCGATGATTATCTGCTTTATGAAGCGTGGAATGCCATGTTATTAGATTTTCCTGAACATAGATTTGACACACTAATAGAAGCCAAACAAAATTATAAAACTTTTTTATTAAGCAATACTAACGAAACACATATTGAACTATTTGAAAAAGATTTAAGAAGAACACATGGAATACAAAATTTTGAAGATTATTTTGATAAGTTATATTACTCTTGTAGAATAGGTTTAAGAAAACCTGATAAAGAAATATTTGAATTAGTTTTAAAGGAAAATAATTTAAATCCTATTGAAACTGTTTTTATTGACGATTCTATTCAACATGTAAAAGGGGCAGGTGAAACTGGAATTAACGCATATTTATTAGAAAAAAACATGGAAGTGAGAACACTTCTAAATAAAATTAATTTATTATAAAATTTTTTACAAGGTTAAAAAACGCAATTGGATTTTCAGCATGTACCCAATGGCCTGCATTTAAAACGGTTTGAATTTCAATAGTTTTAAATCTTGTTTTAAAGTCATTAATATCTTTATCATCGATATAATCAGATGATGAACCTCTTATAACAAGAGTTGGTGTAGAAGAAACAAATTCAGGCACTTTAACATTTATATTGTTATAATTTAAGGTGATTGTATTTAAATTAAATCGCCAGTCCATTTTATCATTAGTTGAATCTTTCCAATAAATATTTTTTAATAAAAATTGTTTTGTGCCAAAATCATTAATAAATTCATTAAGTATAATTTCGGCTTCTTTTCTGGTTTTAACTATATTAAAATCAACTGCATTTAACGCTTTAATTACCTCGTTATGCTTAGGATTATATTGTTTTGCAGCAACATCAACTACTATTAATTTACTTGCTTGATTGGAAAACATTTTTTCAAAAAACAACACTGTTTTACCACCCATACTATGGCCTAATAAAATGGGGTTATTTAACTTATGCTGTTTAATAAAGTCATTTAAATCTTTTGCCATTAATTCATATGTCCACTCGCTACTGTGTGGAGATAAGCCATGATTTCTTTGATCAATAGTATATACTGAAAACCCTAAATTGGCAAATTGCTTTGCTAAAGAATTCCAATTATCCATTTGTCCAAAAAGACCATGAAGTATTATTAATGCTTTACCTTCGCCATGCTTTCTAAATGCCAATTCCATATTGTGGATAAAATTAAATTAAAGTTTGTAAAATTATTGTTTTAAATTACAAATATTTTACAAAAAAATAAAAATTAGCCTTAACTTAGAATGATAATTTAAAACGAAAAAAATGACTGCTTTAGTTGGGATAATAATGGGAAGTAAAAGCGATTTGCCTGTTATGCAAGCCGCAGCTGATATATTAAAAGAATTTAAAATTGATATTGAAATTGATATTGTATCAGCACACCGAACACCTGAAAAAATGTTTAACTATGCCAAAAATGCGCATTTAAAGGGATTAAAAGTAATAATTGCAGGCGCAGGTGGCGCAGCACATTTACCCGGAATGGTTGCTAGTTTAACCCCTTTACCAGTAATTGGTGTACCTGTTAAAAGCAGTAATAGTATTGATGGTTGGGATAGTTTATTAAGTATTTTACAAATGCCTAACGGTGTACCGGTTGCCACTGTTGCTTTAAATGCTGCTCAAAATGCAGGTATTTTAGCTGCTCAAATTATTGGAGCAAGTAATAAAGAAGTACAAGACCGTTTAATTAATTTTAAAAATTCTTTAAAAGATAAAGTATTAGAAGCAAGTGAAGAAATGAAAAGCAGTTCTCCAAAAAAATACTTATAATGGCTAAAAACACTAACTTAATAAAACTTGGAGATGCTATTCAGCAATTTTTAAAAAAAGAAAATTTAGATATAAAAATTGCAAGGCATTCTATTAAAAATGCTTGGAATGAAATTGTTGGTTCTGTTATTGCAAACCATACCACTAATTTATACTTTAATAACAAAACATTATTTATTACGCTTAACTCTGAGGTAATAAAATCAGAGTTATCTTATCAAAAAGAAAGTGTAGTAAAAAAAATAAACAATTATTGTTCATGCCGTTTAATTGAGCAAATTGTAATTCAATGATGAATAAACATGTTTTAATCTTTATTTATTTCTGGAACTTTAATTTTTTTATTAGATAAATACTATTAACTTTTTAATTGGTATAGATCACTTTTTTAATTTCTAATGTATTTTGTTTAGTATGTATTTCTACAAAATACATACCATAATTAAATTTTGTAAAATCAAAATTATTACACTGTTCATTTGTTTTAGGTTGATACATTAACTTTCCATTAATGTCTTTAATTGAAACTATATAACCTTCATTTACAATTATTTTACTTGTAGTTGGGTTAGGATAAATAACGCTAAAAGGTTCAAAATTTTCTTTAATGTTTGTTGCTACAGTTGGTGTAACACAACTTTTAATTGCTTTAAAACCAAAAGTGTTAGTTGCGCCATCACTCTTAAATCTTACCGTTAAACTGTTTGACGTTGATATTTTAGTGCCTGGTGATACTGTTCCGGTATAAACGCCTATTAATGCAGTTGGTGATGTAGTTGCGCCATTATACAACCATAATGAATCATAATTTAACTCCGTACC
>CAZAPH010000056.1:0-19738 GCA_964487105.1 uncultured Akkermansia sp. | reverse complement strand
CTGATGCTAAAAAGTATGATTGGAATTTAGGCAATATGAAAATAAGTTCAGATAAGAATCCTACAAATATTTACACGCAAGCAGGTGGTTTTATAGTTGATTTAACTGCTCGTAATGGTGCAAAGAGTACAACTAAAACTCAAACAATTATTATATCTCCATAGATATATACATAAGATAAATCGTTTGGAGGATTAATTTAAAGTAGGGTTAACATGAAGTTTAAGATGTTTTATAAAATCGCCTCACTAATTGCAACTATAAATTTTACAATTTGCGATCGTGGCCATCAAATAACAGATACGATTGAAAACAACTCTGATAAGAAATGAATAATTATTTCTATGCTTTCCTCGCTCTCTGTACTTTATGTAAATGCGGTCATACCAAACCAAAAGTTGATAGTAATACAGGGACAATATCTGTAATCGAATCAGTTAAACTAGATCAAATACTTACCGATGATCCGGTTTTTTTGGCAACTATTAAAATAAAAAATCAGTTAAGCCAGCCAATTTTGTTAGACGGAAAAAAGGAAAGTTTTGTTTCCTATGTTTTTGAGCACAATCTTAGGAGAGCTATGATTTCTTTTTCAGACAGTAACTATGTAAATCAAGATTTCACGGAAGGGTTTTATGTTCCTTTCTTTGAAGAAAATCAGGCAGATTCCTTTAAATCATATCAAAATAAAATTGAACTCTTCAAAAGCAAAGAAAAAGGTAATTTGAGCACTTTTTTTGGGAAAAAATATCAAGAAATAGACCCTGGTACTTCATACACTGCTTATAGGATTCTCAAATTATATCAAACCGAGTATGAGTTTTTATTGAAAAACAAAAGCACTACATGTATAGAACTAACTTCATTTATAGCAAATGGTCAAAAAATGGATACTGTATATTCAAAGACTTGCGACTTTGAATTATGCTTGGCGAAAAAGGCAGAGAAGTAGTTTATAGTATTTGAATAAGACAATTGCTGTATTAATTTTCTTCAAGAGTTACTCAATATAATTATACTGTTAATCGTACATAAATTGACACGAATATTAAAAATAATTAGCATATACTATATTTCTCTGATAGCTTCTTACGGCATTTTTAAATATGTGCTTTATTTTTTCGATCCAATAGTTTAAAAAATGAATTACTATCTTCATAGATCGAATGTTATTTTTTTAATCTCTAGTAGCAATAATTATCTTAGGTGGCTCGGTAAATGCCTCGAATTTTAATCTTTTGATTTTCCCGATCTTTTACCATAGGGATTTTAGAAGGAAGAATATTATGTCGTAACTTCATACTTGCAAACAATAATAAAGCTTCAGTAAAGATGGTTATTAAAAAAAATACATTATATTTACTTATATAATTAAACAAAAACCATGAAAAAATTTTTACTCTTTTTAGCACTTGCTGTTACCTGTAATATTTTTGGGCAATGCCCGCCTAATATTTCTTACAGCATGTCAACACAAACCTTAACATGTAATAACCCAACCATATTAGCAACTGGCAGTTCAACAACCGCTAATACGGTTATTAGCTGGCAGGTGCCGAGTACCCCATCGCTCATAAATCAGCCTACAATTGTTGTAGGGCCTCCAACAGGCCCTGCTACCAGTACTTTCGCTTTGGGCTATGCCGTGTACACCGTAGTTGCCACAAACACTGCTATGGCTTGTCAAAGTACTCAAACAATTGTCATCAATCAAAACTTTAGGAAGCCATCGCCACAAATATCACCAACAAGCTCAAATACTTCTGTTTGCAACAATAATCCCGTTATTCTGGGGCCGGGCAACAGCACTGTTACATCAGGCGCACCAGGAGCTATGGTAAATATTGTTTCCTGGCAAGGTCCACCGCCATTAACAGCAGGTACAAATTACACTTATTTAGCCACCGTTGCTGGCACTTATTCATTAGCAATTCAGGATTCTTATAATGGTTGCACTGCTACGGTTACCTCTTTAGTTCCAAGCGGAGCACCTTTTTTCAGTTTAAGCCCAACTGCACCTAGTAGTTCTGTAAGCTGCGATGGGGTTGTTGTAATTGCTAGTGGCCCGTCCAATGGCTATTCGGTGAGCACTAGTAATGGTACTTTAACGGGTACGCCACAAAAAACAATTACAAACGTATGCGTAGGTAAAATTGTGGTATGTATGACATATACTAACTTTAATGTTGGTTGCACTAAATGCGATTCATTGAATTTAAGTGTTGCATCAGGATTAAAGACTCAATCTATCGATGATAATTTTATGATATATCCTAATCCTACAGAGTCAGTATTGCATATTAAGAACTTAACTCAAAAATCTGGTTCATTAAAGCTGATCAATATGGGAGGAAAGGAAGTGCAGTCTCAAATCATAGAACAAGGAAAAAACAATACAATTGAAAATCTACAAAGTGGATTATACTTTTTAGAGATTCGTTTAAATAACGAGGTATTCATAAAGAAGATAGTTTCGATAAAGTGATCACGGTTTAAAGACCTGTAAATTTTAGAAATTATTTGATGAGATTTTCTGCGATAGTTATTTTAACCTTAATTCTTGCAATTACTGGATGCAAAAAAAATTATGGATGTGAATGTTCAGATAAATCCTCCACCATTAGGTTTGCGATTCGTGATACTAAAAAAAAGGCTAAAAAGAAATGTGAGGAGGCGGAATATCATGAAACCGGATCTTGCGAATTAATGGAATAGAACAGCTTTAAAAACCACAATGTCATAGTTAAGGGTTAATGAGGTATAATTTAATTCTCAATTTAAAAAATAAACGTATGAAGCTATTTTTACTTCTTTACTTTACGATATTTTCTTCTATTTATTTGCATTCACAAGCGACAAACTGTTTTACTCTGTTGCCATACGGATCACAGACAGGCAGTGGACCAAGGTCTTTTGCTTCTTCAGACCTTAACGGAGATGGAAAGAAAGACATTGTAACTGCTAATTTTTTGTCACAAAATATTTCGGTCCTTTTGGGTATTGGTAATGGCGATTTTTCACCGGCAGTTAATTATCCTGCGGGTACTGACCCCATCGACATAATAATAGATGATTTTAATGGTGACAGTAAACCCGATGTAGCTGTGGTTAATATGAGTTCAGATGATCTTTATATTTTTCCTGGGACAGGTTCGGGCGGGTTAGGCACACCTATCAACAAACCGCTACCACCAAATTCTTATCCTATGGGGGTTACAAGTGGTGATGTAAATAACGATGGTAAAAGAGACATTGTCGTTGGTCACGATATGGGAATTTCCGTCTTTATAGGAAATGGCATAGGAGGTTTTGCTAATTCAGTGGTATATCCAACAAGTTGGTCGGCTGCTGAAGTAGCAGTAGCTGATCTTAATAGTGATGGGAAAGCTGATATTGTAGCTGCAACACCCGCTAATTGGTCTGTCGATATACTAATGGGTGACGGATCTGGAACATTTCCTGCCTTTTCTACAGCTGTTACAGGAAACAGTGTTTACTGTAATACACTTAATATTTACGATTTTAATGGTGATGGAATACTGGATATTTTAGGGGGGAATGGCGGCTCATATACTGGCTATAAAGTACCCTTGTTAAGAGGGAATGGGGACGGCACCTTTGCCCCTCCAATTTATTCTACTTTTCCTGTTGGATTAATTGCAGGATTAGTTATATGTAATGATTTTAACAAGAACAATATTTTAGATTATGCGGCTGTTTGCTTAACTCCTTCCTCCAATTATACTCTTGCCTTGAGAACTGGACTTGGTACTGGAGCATTTAGCCCCCCTGTTTACTACACTTTAGGTAATGAACCCGGTAATTTATTATTTGATGATTTTGACAATGATGGTATGACTGATATTGCAATATGCTACGGCTTAAATAATTTTATACCTAACATCGTTCAAGTTTACGGAAATAAGTATCCGTCACTTATTGTAACTGGGAGTCCAACGGTTTGTTCTGGCTCAAGTATTACCTTATCCGCGTCAGGCGCTTCCAGTTATACCTGGAGTACTGGAAGTTTTTCAAGTTCAATTACAGATGCCCCCGTAACCAATACGGTTTACAATGTGAGTGCCGCTGCTACTAATGGATGTAAAACATCATCAGCAAAGACTGTCAGTGTTATAAGTTGTAATGGCCTGTCAAAATTAGGCTTCGAGGAAAAATCAATTTCTGTTTATCCCAATCCGTCATCAGGTATATTAGAAGTTAAATTAACGGATATTAGTGAATTCAGCTTGATTAGGATTTATAATCTAAACGGAGAGCAACTGCAAGAATATCCAATTTCAGACGGATCTATTATTAGAATCAATAGAGAAAAAATTAAACAAGGAATGTACTTTTATGAAATTGTAACCGATAGTAAATTAGTTAAAATCGGTAAACTAATAGTTCAATAGATTTATCGATACTCATGAGTAACCACCTATAAAAATCTTACTTTCCAAAAGTAAAAGTAGATAGCTAAAATTAAACCAAGCTATGCAACAGTTGGAAGGATTAACTTGGTAAAATAAACACCCACTCTAAATAGCTGAATCTGTGATTGAATGAACTGTATTTTACGATAATTTACGAGTAAAACTGATACTTAGTATATCTAAGAAAGGGAGCCATAATAAGGGTATTTTACGCTAAAAACTCTTTTTAAAAGATAGTTTTCAGACGTACTATTTTAAGCATATCTTTGTACAGGAGACTTCGACATTTTAACCCTCCGCCTGACACAGAAGTAACCGTTCTCGATACGCAACGTAAAGCTACAGGCGCTGCTACTCGAACTGATAATGCATGACATGAGACCACAGCAAAACTTGACTGTTTTACTTAGTGATTGATTATTCTCTTATTCATGTTTTATTTTAACGATTTTATTGTCACGAAAAATAACCAACTCGCTATTTTTCGATTTCTTAAATTCTAAAAGTTTTTCGTAAACTTTTTCAAGTCCTTTTAGTATTTTATTTTTTTCTTCTAAATGTTTTTCAGTTGTTGTCATAGTAAATTTTTATATGGTGAAATTTGTCCTTGTTTATTACATTAAGGGAAGAATCAAACTGTTTATCTGCTATGAGTTCGTGTTTTACTTCTGAGTTATCAAAAATGAACGCCCCGTCAACAATAGGAAGATAAATATCAAACTGATTTTTAATTCCTCTGATGTATCTTCTTTCAATAACTTCCGGTTCAATATTGTGTCCGCCTTCTGAAACTCTCATTTTCACTCGTTCTTACGCTAATTCAATATTTTGAAGCCAAAAGAATAACAATGTTACTCTATAATCATTGTCTTTAGCTTCAATGATTTTATTTCTATAAACTTTTAGTTGATAAAGTTGTTTCAAAAGCAAAGTTTTCGTTTTCAGAAAGTAGCGTATTGATTCTATTTAACATTATTCGTCCCGCTTCAAACGATACTTTTTCGGGTTGAAAGGGAGAAAGACCTTTTGCTATTTCGTTAGCATTAACAAATTCTTTACAATCTGAAATTTCAGGTAAAATGGTAAATGAAGCAGTGGTTTTGCCAGCTCCGTTACATCCTGCATAGATATAATATTTTTTGTCTTTCACTTTAGCAAATTAACAAATAATTATTGTTTGTCTCTGAGCCCTTGATTTTTGAAAATGCTTGTGTGTTTGTAAACATAAAAGTATGTGTGATACTGTATAATAAAAGTGCGTAATCCACATAAATAAGATTACTAACTATTTGCATAGTTTTTAAACATTATGCTCAGTTAAAGTTAATTTTTTAATAAAGCTTTATTAATATCCTTAATTAATTTTGGACCTTCATAAATAAAGCCTGTATAAAGTTGTATTAAATCGGCACCAGCATTTAATTTATCAATTGCATCTTGTGCAGTATGTATGCCACCAACACCAATTATTGAAAAAGCATTATTTGAGTGAAGTTTTAAATACTTTATAACCTCGGTACTTTTTTCAGTTAAAGGTTTTCCACTTAATCCACCCATTCCATAATTATTAATTTCTTCTTTACTATAATTTAAGTTGTCTCTACTAATTGTAGTATTGGTAGCTATTACCCCAGCTATTTTTGTAGAAATTACAATATCAATAATATCATCTAATTGTGTATGGTTTAAATCAGGGGCAATTTTAAGTAAAATAGGTTTACTTTTTGCTTTATTTTTATTTAGGTTTTGTAAGGTATTAAGTAAGTGCTTTAATGGTTCTTTTTCTTGCAACTCTCTTAAATTTGGAGTATTGGGCGATGAAACATTAACCACAAAATAATCAACTACATCAAACAAAGCATTAAAACAATACACATAATCATCAACCGCTTTATCATTAGGTGTTATTTTATTTTTACCAATATTTCCACCAATTAAAACCGATTTATCTTTTCTGTTTTTTAGTAATTTTACAGCTTCATCAACCCCTTTATTATTAAAACCCATTCTATTTATTAGGGCATCATTTTTTGTAAGTCTAAATAATCTTGGTTTATCATTGCCATCTTGTGGTTTTGGAGTTAAAGTGCCAATTTCAATAAAACCAAAGCCAAAATTTCCAAGTTCGTTAAAAGCAATAGCATCTTTATCTAAACCTGCGGCTAATCCCACAGGGTTTTTAAAATTTAGTCCAAAAACAGTTTTATTTAACTTATTTGAACTAGAATTAAATAAAACTCTAACAATTGGGTAAAAAAATGGGATGAATCTACCTATTTTTAGTAAAGAAAAGGTTAAATGGTGCGCAGATTCAGGATTTTTTTTAAATAAAAAGTATTTTAAGGTTTTGTACATAATGAGTATTTATTAACAATTTAAAAAAAATTAACTTTTTTTATTATTTTATTTTGTAGGATTATAAAAAAATGTAATTTTGCGCTCAAATTTAACCAAAAAATAAATCAAAAAAATGAAAAAAGTATTATCTATTATTGCAGTAGCTGCTTTATCTGCTACTTTTGTTGCATGTGGCCCTTCTAAAGAAGAAATCGAAGCTCGTGAAAAAGCAAAAGCTGATTCAATTGCTGCTGTAGAAAAAATGAAACAAGATTCAATTGCTGCTGTAGAAGCACAAGCTGCTGCTGATGCTGCTGCTGCTGCTGAAAAAGCAAAAGCTGATTCTACTCGTATTGCTGATTCTTTAGCTAAATTAGCACCTGCTAAAAAGAAATAATCTTTTTAAAAGGAAAAATTAACCCTTAAACGTTTGGTTTAAGGGTTTTTTTATGCTAAAATATTTGCTAATTAATATATTTTAGCTAAATTTGCACCCTATAAAAAACAATTACAATGTATTTAACATCTCAAGTAAAGAAAGACATTTTTAAAAAGCATGGTGGTAACGAGAAAAACACAGGTTCATCTGAATCACAAGTAGCCTTGTTTACATTAAGAATTGATCATTTAACTGGTCATTTAAAAAACAATAAAAAAGATTTAGGTACACAACGTGCCTTATTAAATTTAGTTGGTAAACGTCGTGCATTATTAGATTATTTAAAGAAAACAGATTTAATGCGCTACCGTGCCATCATTAAAACTTTAGATATTAGAAAATAATATTTTAATTAATTTGAAAATTTAAAAGGGGGCATTCTGAATAATCGGAATGCTTTTTTTTTAATAAAATACTACAAAACATATAAACCATACACGAAAAGGTCGTGTAAATTAAAAAAAAAACAATATGTTACAATTAGGAACACAACACAAATTTGATTCGGGTAATGGACTCGAAATTACCTTAGAAACAGGTAAATTAGCTAAACAAGCCGATGGTTCGGTGGTTGTTAAAGCAGGTAATACAATGATTTTAGCAACCATTGTTAGTAATAAAGATGCAAAAGAAGGGGTAGATTTTTTACCATTAACTGTTGATTATCAAGAAAAATATGCTGCCGCTGGTCGTTTTCCGGGCGGTTTTTTTAAACGCGAAGCTAAATTATCGGATTATGAAGTTTTAATTTCACGAATTGTTGATCGTGCATTACGTCCACAATTTCCTGATGATTACCATAGCGATACACAAATAATGTTATCCTTAATTTCTGCAGATAAAGAAATTTTACCTGATGCCTTAGTTGGATTAGCAGCAAGTGCGGCTATTGCAGTAAGTGATATTCCTATTAATGCTTTAATTAGCGAAGTAAGAGTTGGTAAAATAGATGGTAAATTAATTATCAATCCCACAAAAACACAACTTTTAAGCAGTACAATTGATATGATTGTTGCTGCTAACGAATCGGATATTGCAATGGTTGAAGGCGAAATGCAGGAAATTAGTGAAGCTGAAATGTTAGAAGCTATTCAATTTGCGCATGCTGCAATTAAAGTACAAATTAATGCAATTAAAGAATTTGCCGCCAAAGCTGGTTTAAAAACAAAAAGAGAATATTGCCACGAGGTTAATGATGAAGAGTTAAGAAAAAAAGTACATACCGAAACTTTTGATGCCGTATATGCAGTTGCAAAAAAATTAGATGCCAATAAAAATAACAGAAAAACAAATTTTAAAGCACCTTACGATGAGTTTATTAAACAATATAGTGCAGAAGAATTAAAAGAAAAAGAAGCGTTAATTAAAAAATATTATCATGAAGTTGAATATAACGCTGTTAGAAAAATGGCAATTGCCGAAAAAGTTAGGTTAGACGGAAGAAAAACAACTGACATAAGAAATATATGGAGCGAAGTGGCTTACCTTCCTTCAGCCCATGGAAGTGCAATTTTTACACGTGGCGAAACACAATCGTTAACTACTGTAACTTTAGGAACTCCAAAAGATGCTTTAATTATAGAAGGTGCATTTCACAAAGGATAAGAACGTTATTTACTACATTATAATTTCCCTGGTTTTAGTACAGGTGAAGCTAAACCAAATCGTGGACCGGGTAGGAGAGAAGTAGGACATGGAAATTTAGCTTTACGCGCATTAAAACCAATGGTACCAACAGATACAGGATATACAATAAGAGTAGTAAGCGATATTTTAGAAAGTAACGGTTCAAGCTCAATGGCTACAGTTTGCGCAGGAACTTTAGCTTTAATGGATGCTGGTATTAAAATTAAAAAACCTGTTGCTGGAATTGCCATGGGTTTAATTACTGATGATAGTGGTAATTATGCTATTTTATCGGATATTTTAGGAGATGAAGATCATTTAGGTGATATGGATTTTAAAGTGTGCGGTACAAAAGATGGTATTACTGCTGTTCAAATGGATTTAAAAGTAAATGGCTTACCTTTTGAGGTTATGAGCAAAGCTTTAGAACAAGCTAAAGCCGGACGTTTACACATTATGAACGAAATGTTAAAAGCTATTGCCGAACCTAGAGCAGATTATAAAGAACATGCACCTCGTTTCGAAAAAATTGTTATTCCGGGTGAGTTTATTGGTGCGGTTATAGGGCCTGGAGGTAAAGTAATTCAAGAAATGCAAAAACAAACCAACACAACCATTGTTATAACCGAAGTAGAAAAAACAGGTGTAGTTGAAATTTTTGGTACAAGCGCAACCGATGTTAAAGCAGCAATGGCTAAAATTAAAGGAATTGTAGCAGTGCCTGAAGTTGGCGAAATTTATGAGGCTAAAGTTAAAACAATTATGCCTTATGGTGCTTTTGTTGAAATAATGCCAGGTAAAGACGGTTTATTGCATGTAAGTGAATATGATTGGAAACGTACTGAAACGCTTGAAGGTGTTTTAAAAGAAGGAGATATTGTACAAGTAAAATATGTAGGTGATGATCCAAAAACAAAAAAAATAAAATTAAGTCGTAAGGCTTTATTACCAAAGCCTGAAGGCGTAGTGCAAGAAGAAAAAAAGTAATTTTTTAAATACACTAAAAAACCTGTCAAAAAAAATGACAGGTTTTTTTTAACCCATATTATGCATTAGAAATCCTATTACGAGCCAAAATCTAATGCACACAATAAGAGTTAAAATTTTACACCAATAATTACAATATCATCTGTTTGTTCTAGTTGTTGTTTCCAATTATTCAAATAATAATCAAAATAAGCAGATTGCTCGTTAATGTTTAGTAAACTCGTGGTTTTTAAAAGTTGTATAAAATTACTTTTATTTAATTTTTTATTGTTTTCTCCACCAAATTGATCGGCAAAACCATCACTGCATAAATATAAAGTATCATTATTAGATAACATTATAATTTGTTCATTAAAAATTTTTTCAATGTCATTTATATAACCAATTGGATATCTACTTGCTTTTAATATTATTACATCGTTATTTCTAACTAAATATGCGTTTTGATTAGCTCCACAATAATGTAAACGATTAGTTTTTTTGTTAACCATAATTAAGCTTACATCCATACCATCATAAACTTGCCCATAATTAATATAATTTTTATTTATAAAATTAAATAAACACTCATCTATTGCATATAAAATAGCACTTGCCGATTTATTATTTTTTTTAGAAAAAACTTCATTTAAAATAGAATTGGCAATTATACTCATTAAAGCACCTGGAACACCATGTCCTGTACAATCAATACACACAACATATTTAAACTCATCATCATTATAAAAATAATAAAAATCGCCACTTACAATATCCTTTGGTTTATAATAAATAAAACAATTATTAAAAATTGTTTTGGCAAATGTTAAACTTTGTAATATGCTTGTTTGTACCCTTTTCGCATAATTTATACTATCAATTATTGCAGTGTTTTTTTCTAATAACGATTTATTTAGATTTAATAGTTTTTCATCAGCAATTTTTTTATTAGTTACATCTTCACCAATTGCAATAATACTTTCGTTATTAAAATAACTAAATTTCCATTTAATCCATTTACTTAACCCAAAACTAGTATTTAATTCATGTGTAAATTCATAAGTGTTAATGTTCTTATATTCAAAAAGTTGTTTTATTTTTTGTTTTATTTCATTAGAAGCTAATGAATTAGTTCTGCTATTAACCCACCAATTATCTCCTAATAAATTTGTTTGCTCTTGGCCTAAAAGTTGACATGCTGTTTGGCTAACATAAATAGGGTTGCCATATTTATTTATAACAACAACTAAAGCATTTAATTTTTCTAATACTTGCGTTTCTACGCATTCTAGTAACAACATTTTAATAAAATTTTTGGGTAAATAATAAACTTAACTTAAAAGGGGGCGATATAACTATCGCATCGTAATGGGCCAACAATGTTGACAAATAAAAAAGTATGTTAAGTTTACTTTCAAGATGTGCAAATCTATTATAATTTTTTTAAATTCACAAAAAAAATATGGCAACAATACTTCCTGTTAATAATATAAGCCCTAAAATGGGTAATAATTGTTTTTTAGCACCTAATGCAACTATTGTAGGAGATGTTACCATGGGTAATGATTGTAGTGTTTGGTTTAATGCTGTTGTACGTGGCGATGTTAATTCAATTAAAATTGGTAACAAAGTTAATATTCAAGATGGCGCAGTAATTCATTGTACCTATCAAAAAACAACAGTTGAATTAGGAAATAACGTATCTATAGGGCATAATGCAATTGTACACGGTTGTAAAATAAATGATAATGTTTTGGTAGGCATGGGTGCAATAGTAATGGATAATTGCGAAATTGGTTCTAATAGTATAATTGCAGCAGGTGCTGTTTTAACTGAAGGTACAATTGTACCAAACGGTTGTATTTTTGCTGGAGTTCCTGCAAAAAAAATAAAAGATATTAGTCAAGATTTAATTCATAATGAAATTAATAGAATTGCAGAAAACTATTTAATGTATAGCAGTTGGTTTAAAAAATAATTAGTATTTTTTTTTAAATTTCAAAGTAAAAAAACAAGTAAAATTGAATTAATTTAGCAGTTAAATTATAATATATGAGAGAGTTTGATGACGAAGATGGATTAGACGGGAAGAGTTTTGAAGAAAATTTAAAACGTTTTGAAGAAATGCTAGCCGGTGGAGCTACGTATTTTTTTGATGCCGATGAAATTGAAGAAATTATAGATTACTATTTACAATGGTATAATTATGAATTTGCAAAAAAAGCCATTGATTTTGGTTTAGAACGATTCCCTTTTTCATCTATAATTAAGATTAGATATGCACAGTACTTAAGTAGCCAACATTATACACACGAAGCTTTAGCTATTTTAAATGAAGTAGAACAAATTGAACAAAATAATTTTGATTTGTATATGGCTAGAGGCTACATTTATAGTCAGATGGGGTTAGGAGAGCAAGCTATAGAAAATTTTAAAAACGCATTACCTTTAGCCGAATTTAAAGATGATGTGTATGTTGCACTTGGTATTGAATTTTTAAACGAAGATAAAGCTGATGACGCAGCTTACTATTTTAAAAAAGCAATTAAATTTAATCCTAAAAATGAAGTGGCTTTAAATGAACTTTCACTTTGTTTTGATTTAACCAATAAAAGCAGTGAAGCTGTTGGTTTTTTTGAAAAATATCTTGATGAATTTCCTTATAGTTATTATGCATGGTTTTATGTTGGTTTGGCGTATAGTAGGTTAGGTTTATTTGAAAAAGCATTCGACGCTTATGATTATTCAATAGCAATTAACGAAAAATTTAGCTCTGCTTATTTTAATAAAGCAAACTCATTAGCGCAATTAGAACGTTATGAAGACGCTATAAATACTTACCAAGAAACATTTAAGTACGAAGAAAAAGAACCATCAACCTATTATTATATAGGCGAATGTTATGAGCAACTTAAACGCTTTGAAGAAGCATTAGTTAATTATAATAAATGTGTAAAGCTTGATCCTGCTAATGCTGATGCTTGGTTAGGTATAGGTGTTGTGCTTGATGGTTTAAACCGTTTAACAGAAAGTGTTCATTACGTTAAAAAAGCAATTGAAATTAATCCTAACGAACCCGAGTATTGGTATGTATTTGCCGAAGTTCAACAAAAATTAGGATTTATAGAAGAATCTGCTTTAGCATACGAAAGAGTAATAGAATTAGAGTATAATGAAGTTGATGTTTGGATAGATTTTAGTGCAATGCTTCACCAAGCGGGTTACTTTAATGAAGAAAATGAAGTACTTATGCAAGGCATTAAGCGTTTTCCAGATTCGGACGAACTTATCTATAGGGTTGGAGTGGTTTTATTAGAATTAGCAAATACTAAGGCTGCAATGGAATATTTTTCTTTAGCTTTAGATATGGATTTTCAAAAACATTCATTAATATTTGAATATGCTCCATGTTTAATAAACAATACAGAACTTAATCATTTAATTTCACTTTATAAAAAATAATAATATGGTTTTAAAATACAGTAACCAATTAACTCATTTACCACAACGTACAGTTAAACCTCGCAACAATGGTGTTACAATGGTAATGGATAAAGGCATAAGTACAAGGCAAGCCGAAGACTTAATTTCAACAAGTTCGGATTATATCGATTTTGTTAAGTTAGGATTTGGTACAAGTATAATTTCTAATAATGTAAAAGAAAAAGTTAAATTGTATAAAGAAGCAGGTATTAAAGTTTATGTTGGAGGAACTTTATTTGAAGCTTTTGTTATAAGAAATAAATTTGATGACTATGTAAAATATATTACAGAATTAGGGCTAGATACAGCAGAAGTAAGCGATGGAAGCATAACTATAGAACACGATATTAAGTGTGATTATATAAATAAATTAGCTAAAAATTTTACTGTATTAAGTGAAGTAGGAAGTAAAGAAGAAGGTGTAATTATTCATCCACAAAGATGGATAAAAATGATGGAAAACGAATTAAAAGCCGGTTCATCAAAAGTTATTGCTGAAGCAAGAGAAAGTGGTACTGTAGGTATTTTTCATAAAAACGGAAGCGCACATACTATGTTAATTAATAAAATAGTAAATAAAGTAAAATTAGAAAACATTATTTGGGAAACACCACAAAAAAGTCAACAAGTTTATTTTATTAAAATGTTTGGCGCTAATGTAAATGTTGGAAATATTGGCGTTGATGATGTTATACCGTTAGAAACTTTACGTATTGGTTTACGTGGCGATACGTTTTTTACATTTTTACCTCAAACAAATAATTAAAAATTAATATGAAAGAAATATCACCAGAACAATTACATCAACTTATTACTACAAATGCTAATTTTCAATTAATTGATGTTAGAGAAGATTATGAATTTGAAGAAGTTAATATTAATGGAGAGCTAATCCCAATGGGAGATATAATGGATAATATTGATAAAATTAGTAGAGATAAGCAAGTGGTTATGCATTGCCGAAGTGGTAAACGTAGCGCAACAGTAATTAATGCTTTAGAGTCTGAACATGGTTTTACTAATTTATATAATTTAACCGGAGGGGTTATGGCTTATTTAACTAAATATTCAAATTAATTTAAAATGATTGAACTTTTTAAACATATTATTCATTTAGATTTTGAATGGATTTTTGCAAATTATAATACTGCAATTTATATTGTTTTATTTTTAGTAATTTTTATTGAAACTGGTTTAGTAGCAATGCCTTTTTTACCTGGCGACTCGCTATTATTTACCGCAGGCTTATTTGCAAGAAGCGGAATGTTAGATATGACTTATTTATTAATTTTACTTTTTATTGCTGCAGTACTTGGAGATAATTGTAACTATTGGATTGGTAGAAAAATTGGCTTAAAAGTTTTTAACTTAAAATTTAAAAATAAACAAATAGTTAAACAAGAGTATCTTACAAAAACAGAAGATTTTTTTGCTAAATATGGAACAAAGGCAATAATTATGGCTCGCTTTGTACCATTTGTACGCACGTTTGCACCTTTTGCTGCTGGCGTTGGTAAAATGGAATATAAAAAATTTTTTATGTTTGATATTTTAGGTGGCGCCATATGGATTGGGGGCTTAACAACAGCAGTCTATTTACTTGACGAAGTAGAATTTATTAGAAAAAGAATAGATTTAGTTTGTATTGGAATAATTTTACTTTCTGTATTACCTATAATTATTGGGTATTTTAAAAACAAAAGTAAATCAGTTTCAAACTAATATATAGTTCTGTACGGATTATAAATTGAAGTTTTTATTTTTATATACAGAAATTGCAGATTATTTTTTAGCTTGTTGCGAAGAGTTAAGTAAGCATGGGGAAGTGCATGTAGTAAGATGGCCGGTAAATAAAGAAGCACCTTTTCAATTTCAAAATCAACAAAATATTAAAATTTATAATAGAAATGATTATAGTTTTATTGATCTTAAAAATTTAGTGCAGAGTATCAATCCCAGTGTATTAATTTGTAGTGGTTGGATTGATAAAGATTATTTAAAAGTTTGTAAGCAATATTTTAATAAAATACCAACTGTTTTAACCTGCGATACCATTTGGAGAGGCGATTTAAAACAAAAAATTGCAATAGTTTTAAGTAGGTTTACTTTATTAAAAATTTTTTCTCACGCTTGGGTTCCTGGTCAACAACAATTTACCTATGTAAATAAATTGGGGTTTAAACCTAACAAAATTTATAAAGGTTTTTATTCATGCAATTATTTTAAATTTGAAAAAGTTTATAAAACTAATTTTATTGAAAAAACTAAAAATTTTCCTCATAAATTTTTGTTTGTTGGTAGATATTACGAGTTTAAAGGTTTAAAAGAACTTTGGCAAGCTTTTATAGAGTTGCAAAGTGAAATTCCTAATGAATGGGAATTGTGGTGTTTAGGTACAGGTGATTTAAAACCAATAGAACATCCTAAAATTAAACATTTTGGGTTTGTACAACCTAATGATTTAGAAAATTATTTAAAACAAACAGGTGTTTTTATTTTACCTAGTAGGTTTGAACCATGGGGAGTTGTAGTTCATGAATTTGCAACGGCTGGCTTCCCATTATTATTAAGTAATGCAGTAGGAGCTAAACATCAATTTTTATCCGAAGGTAATAATGGAATTAGTTTTAATCATTCGTCGGTTAATTCAATTAAACAAACACTTAAAAAAATAATTCAATTATCAGATTTTGAATTAATTGAAATGGCTAATCTATCAAATCAAAATGCAAAATCAATAACACCAATTACTTGGACAAACACTTTACTTGGTATTGTAAATAAAATCTAATAAACTTAAAATACCGTTTAAATAGAAATATAATTTTTTTTGAATTTAATTCTCTTGATGTTTATTTTAAATATTATAATCTGGGTTTAACGAATAGATTTTATGTACTTTTGTGTTAATTAAATGCATAAATCTGGTTTTGTAAATATCATTGGTTGTCCAAACGTTGGTAAATCAACCTTAATGAATGCCTTAGTTGGCGAAAAATTAAGTATAATAACTTCAAAAGCTCAAACCACTAGGCATAGAATTATGGGTATTGTAAGTGGTGATGATTATCAAATTGTTTTTAGCGATACTCCAGGCATTATAAAGCCTTTATATAAGTTGCAAGAAAAAATGATGCAATTTGTTGTTACGGCTTTTACCGATGCTGATGTTTTTTTACTTATTACTGATGTTTTTGAAGATATTAAATTAGATGAATCTTATATCGAAAAACTTAAAAAAACTAATATACCAATACTTGTATTAATTAATAAGTTAGATATTTCTACACAAGAAAAAATTGAAGAAAAAGTAAAGCAATGGCATGAAAAATTACCAAAGGCAGAAATTTTACCTATTTCTGCATTAAGTAAGTTTAATTTAGATTTAGTAATAAATAAAATTATTAAACTGCTTCCCAATAACAATGCCTATTACGATAAAACTGAATTTACAGATAAACCCGAACGTTTTTTTGTTTGTGAAATTATACGCGAAAAAATTTTATTAAACTATAAAAAAGAAATTCCTTATAGCGTAGAAATTATAACTAATAGTTTTAAGGAAGAAGAAAATATAATAAAAATTCAATGCGATATTTTGGTTGAGCGTGATAGCCAAAAAGGTATAATTATTGGAAATAAAGGGGCTGCTCTAAAAAAAGTTGGTACCGAAGCCCGTAAGGATTTAGAAGTATTTTTTAATAAAAAAGTTTTTTTAGAACTTTTTGTTAAGGTTGATAAAGATTGGCGTTCAAACGAAAAAAGATTAAACCAATTTGGATATTAAATACTTATTTTATTACAAACTCCAATAGGTAATACCTTTCATTTTACCTCTATACATTCCTTTAACATCAACTAAAACGCCTTTGTTTGCTAAAATACTTTTAAAATATTTTTCATCAAGATTTTTATACTCTTTATGATTAACTGCTACAATTATACCATCGTAGTTTTTACCCAATTTATTTAAACCAAAACCATATTCGTGTTTTAATTCATCAGAATCGGCATGAGGGTCAACAATTTCAACCTTAACACCAAAGCTTTTTAATTCTTTAACTATATCGGCAACTTTACTGTTTCTAATATCACTTACATCTTCTTTAAACGTTGCACCCATTACCAATACTTTTGATTTAGAAATGTTTTTTCCGGCAGCAATTATTTTTTTAACTATGTTTTTTGCAACATAAAAACCCATACTGTCGTTAACATAACGACCGCTGTTTATTACTCTTGCATGATAGCCTAAACTTTCAGCTTTATGTGTTAAGTAATAAGGATCAACACCAATGCAATGGCCGCCAACTAATCCAGGAAAGAATTTTAAGAAATTCCATTTAGTACCGGCAGCTTCTAAAACATCAAACGTATTAATATTCATTTTATTAAAAATGATTGATAATTCGTTCATTAAAGCAATGTTTACATCACGTTGTGTGTTTTCAATAATTTTAGCTGCTTCTGCCACTTTAATTGATGAAGCTTTATGCGTTCCTGGTTCTACAATTATTTCATAAACTTTACTAATTTCTTCTAAACTTTCTTTATCGCAACCGCTTACAATTTTTAAAATTTTAGTGATGGTATGTTCTTTATCTCCTGGATTAATACGTTCTGGCGAATAGCCCACTTTAAAGTCTTTACCAAATTTTAATTTAGAATATTGTTCTAAAACTGGTACACAATCATCTTCAGTACAACCTGGGTAAACGGTAGATTCGTAAACTACATAATCTCCTTTTTTTAATACTTTACCAACGGTTGTGCTTGCGCCAATTAGTGGTTTTAAATCTGGTAAATTATGTTCATCTTTGGGAGTTGGAACAGCAACAATAAATAAATTTGCTTTTTTTAAATCTTCTAATTTATGTGTAAAGGTAATATCCGATTTTTTAAAATCATCTTTTACTAATTCATTACTAGGGTCAATACCTTTTTGCATTAATTTAACGCGTGCTTCATTAATATCAAATCCAATAACTTTAACTTTTTTAGCAAATGCTAAAGCAATTGGTAAACCCACGTAACCTAAACCAATTACAGCAATGGTTGATTCTTTTTTTAAAATTTTATTATAAATTCCCATATTAACTATTTTTTAAAACTTCGTTTGTTCTTAAATTATAAATGCGTTCAATTATATCAACCACTTTTTAACATTCTAATGCATTTGTAGTTATTTTATTTTTTCCTGTTAATGTATCTACAACATTTTCAATAACATTGTGGTGATTATTAGCAGAACCTTTGTAAGCACCGTAATCGTTAGCAGGGTTTGTTTCGGCTAACTTAGGCATTGTATAATTTTTTATATTACAAGTTTCTATTTGATCCATGTATTGGCCACCAACTTTAATACTTCCATTACTTCCTATTACTGTTAATGATGATTCTAAATTTTTTTCCCAAACTGAAGTGCTGTAATTAATGCTTCCCATACCGCCATTTACAAAATCGAAACTTACAAAACCGCTGTCTTCAAAGGCTGTAGATTGTTGATGATTAAAATCTGCAAACTTGGCTTGAATATTTGTAATATCACCAAATACCCAATACATAATATCTATCCAATGGCTAAATTGTGTAAATAAAGTACCACCATCTAAATTTTGAGTTCCTTTCCAACCACCTTTTTTATAATAACGATCATCGCGGTTCCAATAACAATTAAGTTGAACCATATAAATATCGCCTATTATTTTTTTGTCAACAATTTCTTTTAACCAAACACTTGGCGGGCTGTAACGATTTTGCATAACACAAAAAACAGTTTTACTGTGTGAAAGCGCTTCGTAAATTATTTTTTCGCAATCGGCTTTACTTAAAGCCATTGGTTTTTCAACTACAACATTTTTATTTTTTTGTAAAGCTTTTAAACTATGTTCGGCATGCAAGCCGTTGGGTGTACAAACATTTACAACTTCAACATCGGGATGAGCATTTAATAAATCATCTATATTAGAATAAAAATTTTCAGTTAAATTTTCTAATCCTAATTTATCTTTAGGTTGAATATCGCACACTGCAACTAATTCGCAATTAGAATTACGACGCACCATCTCTGCATGGCGTTTACCAATGTGACCTTGACCAATTACAGCAAATTTTATTTTTTTCATTAACTAATACGTTCTACTATATTATTTTTTAATTGATAGGTTTGTCCACTTTCCGCACAAGTTGCTTTACCATTAGCATCAAACACTAGCTTATGACCAAATTCACTCATCCAACCAATTTGACGGGCAGGATTGCCAACAAGCAAAGCAAAATCAGGAACATGTTTAGTTACTACCGCACCTGCACCAATAAATGCATATTTTCCGATATTATGCCCACAAACAATAGTAGCATTTGCACCAATGCTTGCACCTTTACCTACATGAGTTTTAGCATATTCATTTTTACGATTAACTGCGCTACGCGGGTTAATAACATTAGTAAAAAC
>CAZAPH010000055.1:0-19917 GCA_964487105.1 uncultured Akkermansia sp. | reverse complement strand
AAATGCGGCTTAATGTTAACAAATTTTTGTCCACTTTTTGTTTGGAATTCCAGTATTAGAGTAATATGCAATTAATACAAAAAAGCAATTGTCCAAAATCCATTTTTTTTACCTACCAAACCAAATTAATTGTAAATTAGGCTTAGTTTTTTACATCATCAATCATGCGTGCCTGTTTCTTATTTTTCAGTCTTTTAATTTGTAACTTTTTTGTTGCTCAAACAGAATATATTGACTATAGAAGCACCACAAACCCACTTTATTGGAAAAACCGAAAACCCCACGAAGCCTATTGGCAACAAGACGTTCACTATAATATTAAAGCAAGTTTAAACGACTCAACAGATATTATTACCGGAGAACAAGAATTAATTTATTGGAACAATTCGCCTTACGACATTAGTTTTGTATATTTTCATTTATATAGCAACGCACATACAAAAAATTCGTATGCAGCAGATTTGTATAAAAACAATAAATACCACTTAAAATTTGGTAAGTACAGAAGCCAAGGCAAAGGAACAGAGGTAGAAAATATTTCAATAAACAATCAACAATTAAAAACAGAATTAGATAATACAATTTTAAAAGTGTATTTACCAAAGCCTTTAAAATCAGGAGAGCAAACAACATTTAACATTAACTTTAAAACTTATTTTGACCAAGAAGCCATAAGAAACAGAATGAAAATGTTTAATTCCTTTGGTAGTAAACATTATGATATTGTACATTGGTTCCCTCGAATTACTGTAATTGACCATAAATTTGGGTGGAATACCGACCAACACATGGATCATGAATATTATGGCGACTATGGTTCATTTAATGTAGAATTAACATTGCCCAGCCATTATATACTTGATGGTACAGGCACAATGACAAATGAACAAGAAGTATTACCAGAAGACTTACGAAAAAAATTAGACATCAATAATTTTTTAAAAAAACCATTTAATTCACCACCTTCAATAATTATCCCAAAAGATGGAACAAAAAAAACATGGAAATTTAGTGCCATAAATGTACACGATGTGGCCTACACCGCCGACCCAAATTACAGAATTGGCGAAACAAATTGGAACGGTGTGCGTTGTATTGCACTGGTACAAGAACCCCACGCTGCAGGTTGGTATAATGCAGCACAATACATTGCTAAAGTAATAGAAGTTAACTCTTACAATATAGGCACATACCATTACCCTAAAATGATTTGTGCCGACGCACAAGATGGTATGGAGTATCCAATGCTAACGCTTTGCGGGGGTACAGACCCAAGTTACAGAGGCTTATTTGTACATGAAATGACTCACAATTGGTTTATGGGTATGGTAGGAAGTAACGAAAATTACAGAGCCTTTTTAGATGAAGGCTTTACACAATTTTATACAGCCGATACTTATCAATTTATTGATGGACCAATTGAAATAACAGGCACACCAAAAAATAAATATGTTGAAAGATTTACAGAACCCCAACGTGTAATTGATAATGATATTTACAATAGTTATTACATTAACAATGTTATTCGTGCAGATGAGTCAACCTTAAACACACATAGCGATGATTTTAATGGCGCAATAAGGCATGGTGGCGGTTACGGGCAAGTTTATACCAAAACAGCAACAATGCTTAAAAATTTAGAATATGTTTTAGGGAGAGCCTTGTTTGATAAGGCTATGCAACATTATTTTAATCAATGGAAATTTGCACACCCCTATCCAGAAGATTATAGAAATTCAATAATTGGATATACTGGTATTGATTTGAATTGGTTTTTTGATCAATGGTTAGAAACATCAAAAACAATTGATTATAAAATTGGGAGAATAAAAAAAATTAATAAAAACACCTATTCAGTTAAGTTTAAACGAATAGGTACAATGCAAATGCCAATAGATTTTGTAGCAATTGATAAAAATGATAGCGCTCAACATTATTATATCCCCAATACTTGGTTCGAGAAACCAACAAGAGCAAACGCTTTACCTCGTTGGATTGGCTGGGGACCTAATTTAAAACCAAGTTATACCGCAACAATTACTATAAACGGCCGACCAAAAAATGTAATTATCGATCCATCTTACAGATTGGCTGATGTTAATATGATAAATAATAAAAAGAAAAATAAAATTAATGTGCGTTTTGATCATCATATTTATAACCCACCCAATTGGAAACAATATGATATGCGAGTTCGCCCAAGTTTATGGTACAATGCTTATGATGGTGTAAAAATGGGGGCGTTTTTAAGTGGAGATTATTTAACTATAAAACATATTTTTGATTTATGTGGTTTGATATGTTCAGTCTTAGGTATAAGCTATATGGTTACCAGTATATATAATAATTTTGATTTAGGTGTTTGGATAAGTACAGGCTTAGGTAAAAGCTATATGGATACCAGTATAAATAAAAATTTAATTCAGCCTGTAAATAATAAAACATTTTACTATAACCAAAACAATAGAATTAGTTTTTTATTTAATTATAAAACCAACTTAAATAAAATTATAAAAAAATCTAATGTTTATTTGCAATTAAAAAGTCTTGATGGTTTAGATGGTGGAACAATAGGTTTTGAGAAAAAAAGCAACAATGAAAAAAGCAGATTTTACACTCATTTAAAAGCAATGTGGCGCGATATGCCACAAGATTTAGTGTATTTAATTAATTATAACGAATGGAGTTATCGCCAGCTTAATTCAGCTATTCATTTAGGCATGGATCATTTTTATAAATATATAAGAGGTACAGGAAGTATAAATATTAACTTAAGAAGCAGTGCGTTTACCAACGATTTTGATTTTAGCGCTGCAAGTATAACATCAATCAATAAAAATAATTTAGGAAAAATAGATATTAATACAAGAGTTTTTGCTCAAATAGGTTTTGGAAGCAAAATACCATTAGAAAGTATGCTTTACGTTGCTGGAGCAAACAACGAAGATTTAATGGATAATAAATATACACGTAGTATAGGAATTATTCCTCCTAATTGGGGAGGTTATGGTAGTGTAACCAATCATTTTAATGCTGGCGGTGGTTTAGGCTTAAGGGGTTATTCAGGTTATTTGTTAGCGCAAAATAACGCAAATGGAACACAAAGTTATAACTATAATGGTTTAACAGGTGCTGCAGTAAATACTGAAATAGAATTTGGCAAGTTGTTTCGCAAGCTTAACCCTAAATTTTTAAAAAATACAATTCGTTTAAACCCCTATTTATTTGCTGATGCGGGAATTATTAATACAAACTTACCCGGCACAGCAAATGTAATGAGTGATGTAATGGCAGATGCTGGAGCAGGGATTACATTAAGCATACAACGTTGGGGGCCTTTATATAATATTAAACCATTAACCTTTAGGTTTGATGCGCCTATCTTTATAAACCGTTTACCTTATGCCGAAAATGATTACATTCAATTTAGATGGGTGGTAGGCATTAATAAAGCGTTTTAACTAACTGTTGTTATCTCACTTTATTTAAAAATGGTTAAAACTGTAAAACTATTTAGTTAAAATAATTAAATTAAATAGTATAAGTCCCTATTTTATTATCTTTGTCCGGCTTAATTTTGGATTTAAAAAGCAACATAGATTTTAAAAATATACCACAGCATATTGCCATTATAATGGATGGTAACGGGCGTTGGGCAAAAAAACAAGGCGAAGATAGAATTTTTGGGCACCACGAAGGTGTAAATTCTGTTAGAGAAATTGTTGAAGCTTGTGGAGAAATAGGTGTAAAATACCTAACATTATACGCCTTTAGTACCGAAAACTTGAACAGACCAAAAGAAGAAGTAGATGCCTTAATGGAATTACTAATTGCCACAATTAGTTTAGAAACGCCTAACCTACATAAAAAAGGCGTTAAACTTCATGCAATTGGTGATATCAAATGTTTACCAGAAGGTTTTCATAACCATATACATGAATCAATTGATATTACAGCATATAATACTTCAGTTAATTTAATTTTAGCGTTGAGTTACAGTAGCAAATGGGAAATTACAGATGCTGTTAAACAAATTGCTGAAAAAGTAAAAACAGGAAAATTAAACCCTGATGAAATTAATGCTGATTTAATTAACAATCATTTAAATACCAAAAATTACCCCGACCCTGAATTAATGATTAGAACAAGTGGCGAAAACAGAATAAGTAATTTTTTACTTTGGCAATTGGCTTATGCCGAATTTTATTTTACCGATACCCTTTGGCCTGATTTTCGAAAAAATGAATTTTACCAAGCAATTTTAGCTTTTCAAAAAAGAGAACGTAGATTTGGTTTAACTGGCGAACAAATTCAAAACAATTAAACTTCATTTTTTGAAAAAGAATCTACTTAAAATAATTGTTTATAATTTAGTATTAGTATGTCAACTACTTGCACAAACGCAACCGGATAGTTTAATGTTAGAACCATTAAAAGCACCAAAAAAATACCGTTTAGCACCTGTAACGGTAACAGGCGCAACTGCTACCGATCCTCAAGTAATTGTATTACTTAGTGGCCTTGTGGCTGGCGAAGAAATTACAATTCCCGGCGATAAAACAACAGATGCTATAAAAAAATTATGGAAACAAGGGTTGTTTGATGATATTGAATTAAGTTTAGAAAAAGTAGTTGGCGATGATGCGTTTTTAAATATTAATGTTTTAGAAAAACCTCGCCTTACAAAATTTAGATTTAGTGGAGATGTGAGAAAAAGCGAAGCTGATGATATACGTACAAAATTAAGATTGTTTCCTGAAAAACCAGTTACCGATTTTTTAAAAGGTAACATTAAAAACACTGTACGCGATTACTTTTTAGACAAAGGGTTCTATCATAACATTGTAAACATTAGGCAAATAAAAGATTCAACAAAAAAAATACCTCATACTATTTTAGTAATAAATGTTGAAAAAGGAAAAAAAGTAAGAATTCAAGATGTAAACATTATTGGTAACACTGTAATTCCAGATTGGAAATTACGTAAAAAATTAGAAGACAGTAAACGTCGTAGATGGTACAATCCTTTTAATTCAGGTAAATATTTACAAGATAACTTGCAAAAAGATTTACCAGCAATTGCTACAAAATACAATTCCAAAGGGTATAGAGATGCCCGTGTTATAAAAGATACAGTTTATTTTGTTTCTAAAAATAGAGTAGTAATTGATGTTACAATTGACGAAGGAAACAAATATTATTTTGGTAAATTTAATTGGTATGGTAATAGTAAGTACCGTAACGGACAATTAGATACCGTTTTAAATATAAAAGCTGGTGATACTTACGACTTAACAAAATTAGAACAAAAATTGTACATGAATCCTAATGGTAATGATGTTAGTAGTCTTTACATGGATGATGGGTATTTGTTTTTTCAAGTAAATCCACAAGAAACAAATATCCATAACGATACAATTGATTATGATATTTTAATGTATGAAGGTAAACAAGCTACTATTAATAAAGTTACAATAAAAGGCAACGATAAAACTAATGATAGAGTAATTTATCGAGAAATTCGTACAAAACCTGGTCAGTTATTTCGCCGCTCAGATATAGTTAATACCCAACGTTTTTTAGCACAATTAGGATATTTTGACCCTGAAAAATTAAATGTTACACCTACACCAAATCCAGCTGATGGTACGGTTGATATTGAATATATTGTTGAAGAAAAACCAAGCGACCAAATCGAATTAAGTGGAGGATGGGGAGGAAGAAATAATTTTTATAACCCTAACTTGCCTCAACAGCGTAATTTAGGTATTATTGGCACATTAGGCGTTACATTTAATAATTTTAGCACGCGTAATTTTTTTAAAAAAGAAGCATGGAGACCTTTACCGAGTGGAGATGGACAACGATTAAGTGTAAGGGCTCAAACCAATGGAATCTATTACCAATCCTATAATTTCTCTTTTACTGAGCCATGGTTGGGAGGTAAAAAACCAAATTCATTAACCTTATCTGTTTTTCATACTTTATTTAACCAATCGGGGCAAAAAAAATACATCAAAGAAAATGGCACTAAAATATTTAACCCTGCCCGTCAAAGTATGGCAATTGTTGGTACTAGCGTAGGTTATGGTAAACGTTTAAAATGGCCAGATTTCTTTTGTAATTTTAATACAGCGCTTAGCTATAATTATTATGAATTAAATAAATACCCTGCTTTTATTTTTAGTACTGGCTATTCTAACGATATTAACTTAGGATTAAACTTTTCAAGAAACTCTACCGATGCCCCAATTTATCCAAAAACAGGAAGTAATATTGTTTTGGATATGAAATTTACACCGCCTTACTCATTGTTTAATAATAAAGATTACAAAAGTTTAACAGAACAAGAACGTTACAAATTTATTGAATATCAAAAATATAAAATTACCGCTGAATGGTTTACGCAATTAACAAACAAAAAAGCTGCTGAGGGTAAAGAAGCAAGAAACTTAGTTTTACGTACTAAAGTTGGTTATGGCTTTTTAGGTTATTATTCTAACCGTACCGGATTTTCCCCTTTTGAACGATTTTATATGGGCGGTAGCGGTTTAAGTGGATTTCAAAACTTTGTTGCGCGCGAAATTATTGCCTTACGTGGGTACAATGACCAATCTCTTGTTCAAACGTTTGAAAACGGTTTACCTGTTGGCGACCCAATTGTATCAAGATACACCATGGAACTACGTTACCCAATTAGTTTAAACCCACAAGCAACTATTTTTGTGTTAGGTTTTGCTGAAGCAGGTAACTCTTATAAAAATTTTAAAACATTTAATCCCTTTGATGTTAAAAGAAGCGCTGGCGTTGGTTTACGTGTATTTTTACCAATGTTTGGATTGTTAGGTATTGATTACGGTTGGGGCTTTGATGCAATTTTAGATAGTAACGGAAATAAACGAACCGACACCGGCTTGGGCAAAGGGCAGTTTCACTTTACAATTGGAGGTATGTTAGGCGAGTTATAAAAAACTTAATAACAACGTTTAAAAAAATCAATTTGGTTTTAATAAAAATTTATTTTTGCAATCTTAATTTATGGCACTTAATGTAAAAAAATCACAAATACAAAATGCAGGTAAAGGACTTTTCACAACCTCTAAAATTTTAAAAGGCTCAAAAGTAATTGAATATAAAGGCGAAATTATTGACTGGAAAGAATACGAAAAAAGAGTAGCGAACGATGAAGATGGTTACTTGTTTTTTATTAATAAAAAAAATTGTATTGATGCGTATCATACACCCCAACACAAAGCTAGATACGCCAATGATGCCGAAGGCTTAAGTGTTGTAAAAGGATTAAAAAACAATTGTAAATACGAAGTATTTAATAATAAATGTTTTATAGTTGCTGAAAAAAACATTAATGCAGGCGAAGAAATTTTTGTAACTTATACAAAAGAATATTGGGATTGTATTAGATACAATATAAAACACAATTTATACAAAACAAAAAAATTTAGTGAGTAAATTTTTAATAGTTGGTTTAGGTAATATAGGCGATGAGTATGTTAATACACGCCATAATATTGGCTTTTCAATTTTAGATTTTATGGCTAAAGAAGCCGAAGTTAAATTTAGTACAGATAGACTTGCTGAAGTAACTGAAATTAAATTTAAAGGAAAAACATTAAAGCTTATTAAACCATCAACGTATATGAATTTAAGCGGAAAAGCCTACAATTACTGGTTAAAAGCAGAAAAAATTGAAATTCAAAATTCATTGGTTTTGGTTGATGAATTAGCTTTACCTTTTGGTAAAATTCGTATTGGGCCTAAAGGCAGTGATGGTGGACACAACGGTTTAAAAAACATACAAGAAATTTTAGGAACTACAAATTATCCACGGTTAAGATTTGGTATTAGCAATACCTTTAATAAAGGTAATCAATCAAATTACGTACTAGGGAAATGGAACGAAGAAGAACAAAAAATTTTACAAGAAAAATTAAAATTTTGTTCAGATGCCATTAAAGCATTCGCCTTTATTGGGTTAGAACGCTGTATGAATCAATTTAATAAGGCTTAATAGTAAAGCTTATTTTTAGTATATTTACACCTCTTTTTTAGACTATTAATTTAAATGAAACACATTCGTAATTTTTGTATCATCGCCCATATTGATCATGGTAAAAGTACCTTGGCCGACAGATTGTTAGAGCATACTAAAACTATTAGTAGCCGCGAAATGCAAGCACAGGTATTAGATGATATGGATTTGGAAAAAGAAAGAGGCATTACTATTAAAAGCCATGCCATTCAAATGGAATATAATTTTAATGGCGAAAAATATGTTTTAAATTTAATTGATACACCAGGGCACGTAGATTTTAGTTACGAAGTAAGCCGAAGTATTGCTGCATGTGAAGGAGCCCTTTTAATTGTAGATGCAGCACAAGGCATACAAGCACAAACCATTTCTAATTTATATTTAGCGCTTGAAAATGATTTAACAATTATTCCTATTTTAAATAAAATGGATTTACCAAGTGCAGAACCTGAACTGGTAAAAGATCAAATTGTTGATTTAATAGGTTGTGATAGAAATGAAATTATCCCTGCATCTGGTAAAACAGGTATGGGAGTTGACGATATTTTAAAAGCAATTATTGAAAGAGTAAAACCTCCAGTGGGCGAACCTAATGCCCCTTTACAAGCTTTAATTTTTGACAGTGTATTTAATAGTTTTAGAGGGATTATTGCTTATTTTAAAATTATAAATGGTAGCATTAAAAAAGGCGAAAAAGTAAAATTTGTTAATACAGGCGCAAGTTATTTTGCAGATGAGGTTGGTGTTTTAAAATTAAAACAAGAGGCACGCAACGAAGTTTTTACTGGCGATGTAGGTTACATTATTTCAGGGATTAAAGATGCAAGAGAAGTTAAAGTAGGTGATACAATTACAACTGTTGCAAACCCTTGTGATGCCGCAATTGATGGTTTTGAAGATGTAAAACCAATGGTATTTGCTGGTATTTATCCGGTTGATACTGAAGATTTTGAAGAATTACGTTACAGTATGGAAAAACTACAGTTAAATGATGCAAGTTTAACTTGGGAACCCGAAAGCTCAGCAGCCTTAGGTTTTGGTTTTAGATGTGGTTTTTTAGGTATGCTACACATGGAAATTGTGCAAGAACGTTTAGAACGAGAATTTAACATGACAGTTATTACAACTGTGCCAAACGTTAGTTACAAAGCCTATCAAACTAAGGGAGAAATGATTGTGGTTAATAACCCAAGCGATATGCCAGATCCCGGACGTATTGATTTCATTGAAGAACCATTTATCAAAGCAAATATTATTACTAAAAGCGAATATATTGGTCCTATAATGACTTTGTGTATTGAAAAACGTGGAACAATAGTAAATCAAAATTATTTAACTGCTGATAGAGTTGAATTAATTTTTGAAATGCCACTAGCCGAAATAGTTTTTGATTTTTACGATCGTTTAAAATCAATAAGTAAAGGTTATGCTTCTTTTGATTATTCACCATTAGAAATGCGCCAAAGTGATTTAGTAAAAATGGATATTTTATTAAATTCAGAACAAGTAGATGCTTTATCAGCTTTAGTGCATAGAAGTAATGCACACAACTTAGGTAAAAAAATGTGCGAAAAATTAAAAGAATTAATACCTCGCCAACAATTCGAAATACCTATACAAGCAGCTATTGGTGCAAAAATAATTGCCCGTGAAACTATAAAAGCAATGCGTAAAGACGTTACTGCAAAATGTTATGGTGGGGATATTAGCCGAAAACGTAAATTATTAGAAAAACAAAAAGAAGGTAAAAAACGCATGAAACAAGTAGGTAATGTTGAAATACCTCAAAGTGCATTTATGGCTGTACTTAAATTAAATGATTAATTTAAAGAAAATCGTCGAATTATTTTTTTTTAAGTTGTAAGAACATTTATTTTAAATTAAATTAGTGAGCTAATGAATAATTTAAAACTTTTTTTTACTTCACTCATAAGTTTAGGTATTAATGAAAATGATACTATTGCAGATAAACGTAAAATAAAAATATTAAACAGTTTAAATTTATTTGTTATTGCAAGTATAATTGTTGGAGCTACAAATTCAGGCTATTTAAAATCAAAATACCCAATTTATATTGAACTATTGTTTTTAATTATTGCTGTTGTTTCACTTGTATGTAATTATAAAAAAAAATATAATTTATCTTTTTTTTTATTTACATTAAACGTTAATTCAGCAATATACTATGTGTCTGAATATTATCCAATAGAAACAGGAGCATATTTATTTTATTTTCCATTTATTATAAGTATAGTTTTATTAAGCGATTTAAATAAACCCAACAAACAATCTCTAATTCACCTTGCCTTAGCTTTTTTAAGTTTAATTTTAAGTTTGTTTACATCATTACCAATTACAAAACCAGAATTTAGTAAATTAGACATTCATGTTTTATGGATTTACAATGTTATTTTTTCTGTTATTACAACAGCATTTTTAACTTTAGTATTAGCACGTTTAATTTATAACCAAAACAAAGAAAGTTTAAAAAATTTTAAAAAAATTCAGCATACTGAATCCGAGTTAAAACAAATTTTAAAGCAAAAAGATACTCTATTGGCAGAACTGCACCATAGAGTAAAAAATAATTTAGCAATTATATCAGGCTTACTTAATTTACAAATAGATTCAAGTAAAAATGATGAGGTTAAAACCGAACTCGCCGAAACCAAGCATAGAATTTTAAGTATGGCATTAGTACATAAAATGTTATATAAAAACATAGAAACTAAAAAAATTCTTATCTCAGATTACTCACACGAATTAATAGTAGAAATTGCAAATAGTTATAATTTAAACGATAATATAATCCTAAATGAAAAATACGATGAGGTTGAACTAAGTACTAACCATTTAATACCGTTTGGTTTAGTTTTAAACGAAATTTTAACAAACAGTATTAAATATGGTAAACTTAATAATAAATTAAATTTTAGTATAGTTTGTAAAAAAAATATTAGCTCTGTAAATCTTATTATAAAAGATAGTGGAAATGGATTTCCGGAAAACGCTTTTAACGATAACAATTCTTCTTTAGGTTTAATTTTAATTAAAACCTTATCTGAACAGTTAGACGGAGATGTTAAGTTTTACAATAATAATGGTGCCGTAGTTGAGCTAGTTTTTGATATAAGTTAAAAATTTAGTATTTCTTTTTATGTTTTTATTTAAAAAGTTAATAATATACTACCATTTTTTTAATAAAAACACCTCAAAAATTTAATAATTAAACATATAAAATAGTATAATTGTAGTTTACTATTGTTATAATATGAAGATAGGATTAGATATAGCAGGTGGTGATTTTGCTCCGGTTAATTGTTTAGAAGGAGCCATTTTAGCATTAAATTCATTACCAGCTAATGTTAAATTAGTTTTATTTGGTGATGCTGAAAGCGCAAAGAAATATTTAACTGAAAAAGGAATAGATTATAATAAATTTGAATTTGTTCATACTACCGAAGTTATTGATATGGGCGAACACCCAACTAAAGCGTTTTCACAAAAACCAAATAGCAGTATTTTTTTAGGCTTTAAACATTTAAAAGAAAAACAAATTGATGCTTTTGCAAGTGCAGGCAACACTGGTGCGATGTTAGTAGGCTCTATGTTTACAGTAAAAACTGTTTCAGGTGTTATTCGTCCTTGTATAACAGGTATTTTACCTAAAGAGAACGGAGGTTTTGGCGTAATTTTAGATGTTGGCACAAATGCCGATTGTAAACCAGATGTTTTATACCAATTTGGTGTTTTGGGTTCATTATTTTCTAAAGAAGTATATAAAATAAACAACCCTAAAGTAGGTCTGCTAAATATTGGTGAAGAAGCCGAAAAAGGAAATTTAGTTTCGCAAGCGGCCTACAATTTAATGAAAGATTCTAAAGATTTTAATTTTGTTGGTAACATAGAAGGGAGAGATTTATTTAGCGATGCTGCTGATGTAATTGTTTGTGAAGGTTTTGTTGGTAATGTAGTACTTAAAAATGCTGAAGCTTTTTATAAGTTAGTAAAAAATCGCAATCTAAAAGACGAATATTTTGACCGTTTTAATTACGAATTGTATGGCGGTACGCCTGTTTTAGGTATCAACTCAAATGTGTTAATTGGTCATGGTATTTCAAGCCCTTTAGCATTTAAAAACATGTTACTTTTAGCAAAAGATTTAGCCGAAGCTAAATTGGATGAAAAAATAAAAAACATTTTCCATAATGAAAATTAATGCAGCAATAACAGCAGTTTGTGGCTATTTACCAGAATATATTTTAACCAATGAAGAACTTTCTACGCTTGTTGATACAAATGATGAATGGATAACCACTCGCACAGGTATTAAAGAAAGGCGCATATTAAAAGGTGAAAAAGGACTAAGTGATATGTGTGTGCCTGCAGTTGAAGAATTACTTAAAAAACGCGGTATTAGTGCGTTAGATTTAGATTTAGTTATTGTTGGTACCATTACTGGAGATTATTTTTTTCCTTCGGCTGCAAATGTTATTTGCGATAAAATTGGTGCAAAAAACGCTTGGGGTTTTGATTTATCTGCTGCATGTAGTGGTTTTTTATACAGTTTAGCAACAGGTGCTCAATTTATCGAAACAGGTAGATATAAAAAAGTTTTAGTGATAGGTGCTGATAAAATGTCGAGTATTATTGATTATAAAGACAGAGCCACTTGTATAATTTTTGGTGATGGGGCAGGAGCAGTATTACTTGAACCTACTACCGAAGATGTTGGTGTAAAAGATTTTATTTTAAAATCAGACGGTGCAGGTAAAAATTATTTATACATGCCCGCTGGCGGTTCTTTAAAACCACCAACACATGAAACAGTTGCAAATAAAGAACATTATGTAGTTCAAGAAGGTCAAACTGTTTTTAAATTTGCTGTTAAAGAAATGGCAGATGTAAGTGCTGAAATAATGGAACGCAATAATTTAAAAGGTGAAGATATTTCGTGGTTAGTTCCTCATCAAGCAAATAAACGGATTATTGATGCTACAGCAAGTAGAGTTAATATTTCATCAGATAAAGTAATGATGAATATTGAAAGATACGGTAACACTACCGCAGGAACAATTCCTTTATTGTTGTGGGATTATGAAAAACAACTTAAAAAAGGAGATAATTTAATTATTTCTGCATTTGGTGGCGGTTTTACTTGGGGCTCTATTTGGCTCAAATGGGCTTACGATTCAAAATAATACTAATTTATAGTAATTCAACTATTTTTTAAAAGTGAAGGCTAAGCGTTTATTGCCCCATTACCAAAGATGTTGTTGTTACGCTTGCCATATTAAACCAGCCAACTCCTTTTATTGCACCACTTGGTGTAATTATATTTGTTCTTACATTTTCGGGGGTTGTTGCAAATAAACCGGAGTTAGTAACTTGTAACTGTGCTTGTAAAAAAAAGTTATAAGCTTCTTTAGAAATGGAATGAATTTCAGCTTTACACTTATCATTTTTTTGATATTTTTGAAATCCTAAAAAAGTAACTGGGGGGCTAAAAAAATTAAAAGGTTCAGTCGAATTGTAAATCTAACCTACTGTTCCGTCTATACACAACAATAAATCGTTTGTTTTTTTAAACATGGTATCGTTTCTAAAGGTTTTAATTCTGTAATAATCTGGGTTATTATCTGCAATATCAACTGCAAATAACAAAGTGGTGTAATATTTTTGAGCAGGGCTGTTGCCAAATGCAGCTTGTTCAATTAAAGTATCCATTATACCCAAAAAAACTTTTGATGTATCAATAAAGGGATAATCATTTTTTAAATCTACTTTAGATGCTATTGCTCTACGCTTTTGGGTTGCTAATGCTTTATAAATATTACCATATACACTTACATTTAATTCGTATTGATGATTTGGTTTTGCAATAGTATCTGCAGGAGTTATATTAAATTGATAATTGCCATTTCCTGCATAAACAAATGTAAATGTTTTATTAGCTGTTAAGTCTTTTAACACAACTTGTGCATTACTAATAGGTTCAGACGTTTGATCTGAAAAATAATCTGAGTTATTTAATACTCTAACAATTTGTGGTTTTCTTAAATCATCAATAAAAGCATCAATAACAACAAGTTTACTCCCTTTATCTAATTTAATTTGTATTACATCTTCACAAGAGGTAAAGAGCATTACACTTAATAAGAGAAAAATAATTTTATTAAATAGCGTATTCATAAATTAAAATGAAAAATTATATGTTACAGCAGGCACAAAAGAACCAATTACTGAAAAACGAACTGCTTCATTTATATTGGCATTAGTTGCGTTTGGCCTGAAATAAATACTATAAGCATTTCTTCTGTTATATACATTATAAACACTAAATACTAAAGTTTGTTTATATTTTCTAAATTCATTTTTTCTAAAATTAAAAGTAGCACCTAAATCTAATCTATGGTATGGTGTAACCCTATAATTATTTCTTTCTCCAGTAGTGTTATAAGGAATACTCATGTCTTGTATTTCTAATTTAGTATTAGGAAAAGTAGATGGTGTACCGCTTAAAAAAACAAAATTAGCTGATAAACTCCAATGCTTGGTTAAATCATAATTAGCAACAGTATTTAATACATGCGTTCTGTCATATCTGCTTACAAACCAATTATCGTTACTTATTCCTCTAACTAAACGTTCTGTTCTACTTAACGTATAGCTAATCCAACCATTTAATTTACCTTTTGTTTTTTTAAAGAAAAATTCTGCGCCATATGCTCTTCCTAAACCTTGTAGTAATTGATTTTCTACGGTTGGGTTTATAAATAAACTGGCATTATCAATATAATCTAACTGGTTTTGTAAATATTTATAATAAATTTCTACTGATGTTTCATACATGTTTTCTTTTAAGTTTCTAAAATAACCAACGCTTACTTGGTCAGCCAACAAAGGTTTTAAATTATTTGTAGCCATTGTATATACATCTAACGGTGTGCTTGCAGCAGTATTACTAATTAATTGCAGATATTGCGCCATTCTGTTATAACTTGCTTTAATTGAAGAGTATTGGTTTACAACATAATTCATTGCAAATCTAGGTTCTGGGTTTACGTAATTTTGTATTATCTCACGAGGGCCATATTGTACTGAGTCATTAAGCGGTTTTTCTGTATTTGGAATAGTGTCTCTAAATGTAAACGCCGTTCCTTTACCTAAAAATGAAAATGCACTAACACGTAAACCATATTCTAATGTTAACCTTGGTTTAACTTTATGTTCATTAGAAATATATGCACTATACTCAGCACCATAACGTTTAGGTGAAATAAATTTCACTTCGGCACCTTCTTGAAATTGACCTACTGCTTTGTAAGGTAAAAAATCATAAAACAAAACTTGAGTTCCAAATCTAACTGTGTTTTTAGTGTTTACATACCAACTAAAATCTGGTTTAAAACTATAATTTACAATATTGCTACTCCATTTAAAACTTTGGTTATTTGCCGGCATTTTAAATTCTAAATAATAATCATAATTACTATAAAAAGTAGAAAGATTCATAAATAATTTGTTATTAAAAATATGATTCCATCTAACGGTAGCAGTGCTATTTCCCCAATTAAATTTAAAAACACTTGCTCCAAATTGATCTCTTCCAAAATACCCACTGGCAAACACTGTGTTTTTATCGTTAATTCTGTAATTTAATTTTGCGGTTAAATCATAAAAATTAAATACCACACCTTTAAGTGGACTCGATTCTTTTAAAAAAGGTTTTATTAATGCATCTAAATAGCTTCTACGGCCAGCAACAATAAAACTAGCTTTATCTTTTTTTATTGGACCTTCAATACTTAAGCGACTAAATATAGTACCAATACCGCCATTAACAGTGTATTTTTTGCTGTTCCCTTCTTTCATTCTAATATCAAGTATTGAAGAAACTCTTCCTCCAAATTGTGCTGGTACACCACCCTTTATTAATTTAACATCTTTAACTGCATCTGGGTTAAACACAGAAAAAAATCCAAACAAATGAGATGAATTATAAACCGGCGCCTCATCTAATAAAATTAAGTTTTGATCAACATTACCACCGCGCACATTAAACCCACTTGCTCCTTCGCCAACAGTTGTTACACCAGGTAATAATTGTATAGATCTTACAACATCAACTTCTCCAAGTAAGGCAGGAATTTTATTAATTTGTTTAATATCAAGTTTTGCGGTACTCATTTCAATACTTTTAATGTTTTTGTCATCAGCTTCGCCAGTAATTACAACTTCATCTAATTGTTTTCCTTCTTCCGTTAATTCTACATTTAACTTTGTGTTTTTTTCTAAATTAATTGTAAGGTTTTGAGTGGCATATCCAATAGTTTGTATTACAATTGTATGTGTGCCTTTTGGTAAGTTAAGAGCGAAAAAACCATATTCGTTTGTAGCAACGCCAATACCAGTGCCTTTTTTTGAAATCGTTGCTCCAATAATCACCTCTCCATTTTTAGAATCTTTTATGTAGCCACTTATTGTAAATTTTTCTTGCGAAATTCCTGTTAAACACAATATAAATGCTAAAAAATAAAATAGTACTTTATTATTCATATAAAAGGTTAAATAATACCAAATTTTAAAACAGGCAAAACTATAGAAACTTTTTAATATAAATCAGTTTCCTAAAAACATTTAGTAGTTTTTAACTTTTTATTATTAGGTTAAATATAAATGTATTTTAATCCAAATTGCACAAACAGTTTTCTGTAATTTAATTGCTACTTTTACATATTTATTAATTTAATTTTTACATTAAACAATATATGATTAAGCCAAGCATACCAAGCGGAACCAGAGATTTTGGTACTAGCGATATGTTAAAAAGGAATTTCATTTTTAATACATTTAAGAAAAACTTTGAACTTTTTGGATATTCTCCAATAGAAACACCTGCAATGGAGAAAATAACCACATTAACAGGTAAATATGGTGATGAAGGAGATCAATTAATTTTTAAAATATTAAATAGTAGAATTCATGAAAGTAAACAAAAAGATACTTTATTAAATGAATTTAAAGCAAGTTTAGAAGCCTCAAAAAATAGTGAAGCATTAACTGAAAAGGCTTTACGTTATGATTTAACTGTTCCTTTTGCACGTTATGTGGTAATGAATCAACATAATTTAATTTTCCCTTTTAAACGTTACCAAATTCAACCTGTTTGGCGGGCAGATAGACCACAAAAAGGACGATATAGAGAATTTTTTCAATGCGATGCAGATGTAATTGGTAGCGATAGTTTAATTAATGAGCTAGAACTTATTAATTTGATGGACAAGTGTTTTGCCGAATTAAACATACCTGTGCTATTAAAATTTAATAACCGTAAAATTTTATCGGCCATTGCTCAAGTAATTAACGAACCTGATAAAATTATTGAAATTACAGTGGCTATTGATAAGCTAGATAAAATTGGTGTTGAAGGCGTTAATAAAGAATTACAAGATAGTGGAGTAAGTTTAAATGCTATTGAACAACTTCAGCCATTAATTAATTTTAAAGGAAGTAATTTAGAAAAACTAAATGTACTTACTAAAATTATTAATACTAATGAAATTGGGTTAAAAGGAATTGAAGAAATTAATTTTATTTTAAATTATTATTCTCAAACTAAACTTAAACACATTTTACTTGAGCTCGATATTACACTTGCTAGAGGGTTAACTTATTATACGGGGTCAATTTTTGAGGCGAAAGCAAATGCAGGCAATTTAACTTCAAGTATATTAGGTGGTGGCCGTTATGACGATTTAACGGGAATTTTTGGTTTAAAAAACATGAGTGGTGTTGGTATTAGTTTTGGAATTGATAGAATTTTTGATGTGATGAATGAATTAAATTTATATCCAAATGCTGTAAACCAAATTACAACTACACAATTATTGTTGGCACATTTTGGAAATAATGAATTAACCCATTGTCTACAAATTGCCAATGATTTAAGACAACATAATGTTAATTGTGAAGTTTATCCTGATTTAGCAAAAATTAAAAAACAGTTTGATTATGCTAATAAAAAACAAATACCATTTGTTTGTGTAATAGGAAGTGATGAAATGCAAACTCAACTTTACACTCTTAAAAATTTAGAAACTGGCGAACAAGTAAAATTAAGTTTAAATCAAATTATTCAAAAATTAAAATAATGAATGTACATCAAATAGATATTCGTAAAAAATTAACACTTGATAAAATTAGAGATATTATAAGTAATGATGCTCAACTAAAGTTAGATGCTGATACTGAAAAAGTAATTGTTGATTGTAGAAATTTTTTAGATGATAAAATTAAAAAGAGTAAAGCACCAATTTATGGAATTAATACAGGTTTTGGTTCATTATGTAATGTTGTTATACCTGATAATGATTTAGAAAAATTACAAGAAAATTTAGTTAAAAGTCATGCTTGTGGCTTTGGCAACCAGGTACCAAACGAAATTGTAAAATTAATGTTGTTTTTAAAAATTCAATCCTTATGTTATGGAAAAAGCGGTGTACAATTAGTTACTGTAAAAACATTAATTCAATTTTACAATTTAAACATATACCCTGTAGTGTATGAACAAGGTTCTTTAGGGGCTAGTGGCGATTTAGCACCTTTAGCACATTTATGTTTACCCTTATTAGGTCTTGGTCAGGTAAACTATAATGGTAAAAATTATTCATCTTCAGAGGTATTAAAACAACATAATATTAACCCAATAAAATTAAAATCTAAAGAAGGTTTGGCCTTACTTAATGGTACTCAATTTATGAGTGCTTACGGCTGTTATTTAGTTTTAAAATCAAAAAATATAAATGAACTGGCTGATAAAATTGCTGCAATGAGTTTAGACGCTTTTGATGGGAGAATAGATCCATTTATAGATCTTCTTCATACAATTCGTCCACATCCAGGGCAATTAAGTACGTCAAAAAACATTCAAAATTATTTATCGGGGAGCGAAATACAACAACAAGAAAAAAAACATGTGCAAGATCCTTATTCATTTAGGTGCATTCCTCAAGTACATGGTGCAAGTAAAGATACATTAAACTATGTTTGTTCAGTTATTGAAACCGAAATTAATTCAGTAACCGATAATCCTACTGTATTTGCAGAACATGATGAAATAATTAGTGGCGGAAATTTTCATGGTCAACCTTTAGCACTAGTTTTAGATTTTTTATGTATTTCTTTATCTGAATTGGCAAGTATTTCTGAACGAAGAACATATTTATTAATTTCTGGTCAAAGAGGTTTGCCTGCATTTTTAACACCACAACCAGGATTAAACTCAGGCTTTATGATACCACAATACACAGCGGCAAGTATTGTTAGCCAAAGCAAACAATTATGTACGCCAGCGAGTGCTGATAGTATTGTAAGTAGTAATGGTCAAGAAGATCATGTAAGTATGGGAGCAAATGCAGCTACAAAATGTTACACTGTATTAAATAACACACAAAAAGTTTTAGCTATAGAATTATTAAATGCAGCACAAGCATTAGAATTAAAAAGACCTTTAAAAACATCAAAACCAATTGAAAACTTTTTTAATGAGTTTAGGAAAGAAGTGAAATTTATGCAAAACGATGAGTTAGTTCATGATTTAATGAAAGCAAGTTTAAACTTTGTTTGCAATGCATAAATGTTAAAAATTAAATAGTTATGTTTTTTTTAATTAAATTTAATTATCAAAAATAATATCTATGAAAAAGTTTATTTTTTTTCTTTTTATAATTTCAACCTATTACGTTAATGCACAATCAGAAAAAGTATGGCGTATTGGTTTGCAATGGGGATTTCAAGATAACCAAAATAAGTGGAGTGGAGGAATGGATGATGCGCATGCACGTTTTAGTGAAAACAAATACCCT
>CAZAPH010000054.1:0-20062 GCA_964487105.1 uncultured Akkermansia sp. | reverse complement strand
AGCTTATGGGCATACCCGAATACGCGAATTAGGCTCTTACAGCGCTATGGCCCATCATTTATGGAGGGTAAGTACTGCTAATACCTTTTTATTAGCCAATCCTACAAACACCTTAAGTTATAAAGATTATTTGTCAACTCCGGTATTTAGTGTTACACCAAATACTCAATTTGGCTTAGTTGGAAACGCTGGCGAAGTACAAATTCTTGTTGATGGTTTAATTGCAGATTCTACAGGGCAATGCTATGAAGTACGTTATGAAAATGGAACAAGTCAGTTTCCTAATCAAACCACTTCACCTGTTTACACGGGTACTAATAGTCCGATATTTTTAAACCCAAACACAACAAGTATCAGAGCAGTTACCTATCCAAGGGCGCAATATACTGGTACAAACCCAATAGTTTTATCCCAATGTTTACAAGATAATTATTTGCCTAGTTTTAGCGAAACAAATACCTATTTTCAAGATAATGAACACAATGCTTTTAATCCACAATTTGGCTTAATTGCAGTTACAATGAGTTCTTTAGAAGCTAATTCTTTCTTTCCTTCAAATGGTACAGTTCCACCTCCACCAACCGGAACAATACATGTTGAATATTTTGATAATAAAAACCAATGGGTTGATGCCTATGGGGTAATTAGTCGTCCAATTAACGAACCATGGAAAACTAAACAAAAAGGATATTATATTACTATTGATGATAGAAGAGGGATGGGCTGCGAATGGAAAGGTAAAATTTTTAATGTTGATGGTTTAGGTGCAAGTAATAGAACTAGTTTTCCTACTTTACATTTAAAAGGTGGAGATGTTGAAAGCCATTCTTACACAAATGGTGGGCCTAGTACTTTACCTGAAGGCACAGGAATAAGAGATGTGTTTGTACAATCTTTAGCCGCAAAAAATAATTTAAACGTTAGTCCTTTACACATAAAACCCGTGGTTGCTATTACAAATGGAACTTACACCGGTGTTTATAATTTAACTGAGGTTTATGATAAGTATTATGAAAATTACTATTACAAACAATCTTTAGATAGTTTAGATTTAAATTTTGTAAACAGTAGTACAGAAGGTTCTATTACTTACCCGTATATTGACGGTACTACTAGTAGTTTTATGAATAATTGGGCAAGTACATATACCATGGGTATAAACGGAACTATGTCTAATTTAAATCCAACAGCAAGTAATGGTTATTATGCTTTAATGAATAGAATTGATAAAAAAAGTTTATTAGATTATATGATTTTAAATAGTTATTGTATAAATAATAATATTTGGACATATAATGTAGCTTTTGCTAAAGGAGCCCAAAATGTTGGTCAGTATGGAAATAAATGGCATTATTATTTATGGAATGTGCCAACTGTATTTAATTACACAACAGTAACCGCAAACCCTGTAGTGTACGTTAATCCTTTTATGAATATTTGTTTACCTCATGTACCATTAACGCCAACAATTAATATTTTACCTCAAAAATCTAATGGACATGGTAATATTTTTGATAACCTATTACGCAGAGTGCCATCTTTTAAATTAGAATATTTAAACCGCTATCAAGATTTATTAAACGGACCATTAAGTTGTTCTGAAATAATGAAACATTATGATTATATCTATAACCTTTATAGTAAAGAAATGAAATATCATGAAGATCCAGGCAGTACACCTACACCAGGCGAATTTGCTACGGTTATGGATGCTTGGGACTCAAACATGGTAGCTTTTAAACGAATTCTTCAAAAACGATGCGAATACGTTAAAGGATATGGCTTTTCATCTGTTGGTACATGTACTACAATTTACGGACCACAATTAGGCCCCTTTGCCGTATCAGTTGATGTTGAGCCTGAAGGAGCAGGTATCGTAAGGTTAAATTCATTAATACTTCCTAATTACAAATGGACTAATTCAATTTACGGAACAACTTTACCAATTAAAGCAATTCCAACTTCTACTGACTATGCTTTTCATCATTGGGAATTTAAAAATAATCCACAAGTTAATAATAGTATTGCCGATTCTGTAAATTTTTCGGTAACAGGTTTAGGCGAAGAAATTATAGCTGTATTTACAAATAAATTAACTGATTTAACACAATACGGTGAGGCAGCAAATATACCAAATGCTTTTTCTCCTAATGGCGATAATGTTAATGATGAGTTTAGACCTTTAGGAAGTTCAGAATTTACTTCTAATTATGATTTAAGAATTTATAACCGATGGGGGCAAGAGGTATTCCGATCTACTGATCCTAAACAGGGTTGGAATGGAATGTTTGGAGGTAAAGAAGCGCAAAGTGGAGTTTATGCTTATGTTGTAAATTATACTAACGCTGCTAATGAAGCTAAAATGGCCAAAGGTAACGTAACATTAATAAGATAAAATTAAAAGCAACTACATGAAATTAACTCATATGAAAAATAAACTTTTACATATCTTCTTGTTTTGCATATTGTTTATAACAAATGCTAATGCTCAAGATATTCATTTTTCACAAGTAAATGAAACGCCATTATTAATGAGCCCTGCAAACACTGGTTTTTTTAATGGATATACACGCGCTATTATTAATTACAGAAATCAATGGACATCGATGGGAAATTCATTTGGTGCTGCTTTTAATACAGGTGTGGGTTCTGTTGATGGCGGTTTATTTAAATCTCGTCATCGTAAATCTTTTTTAGGCTTAGGTTTTACTTGGGCATACGATAGAGCGGGTAGTGCAAATATTACTAAAAACAATGTTTTATTACACATAAGCGGTATTATTAAAGTTGGAAAAAAAGGAGTACTAAGTGCAGGAATTTCTGGTGGAGTTGATAATGGTAGTGCTAACTATAATAATTTAAGATTTGCATCACAATTTAATGGAAATTATTTAGAAGATAATGCTGCTTTAAATGGCGAAAGAAATTTTAGACAATTTACAACTACAGATTTAAATTTTGGCATGGCTTACGAATGGAGTAAAGTAAAAACAGATCAAGACCATGATGATATTACTTCTATTAAAGCATCTTATGGCTTATTTCATTTAAATAAAGCCGTACAAGATTTTATGCCAGGATCTACTTACCGTATGCCAATGCGCCATACAATAATGATAAATGCAGTTCATGACTTTGAAGACACAAAATTTACATTAGTACCGGTTTTAGTAGGTCACATTCAAGCAAAAGCCTATCAAATGATTGTAGGCTCAGTAGTTAAATACCGTATGAGTACAGGGACAAAAACAACAGGGCAAAAAACACAAAATGCTATAGGATTTGGTTTATATTATAGAACAAAAGATGCTTTTATCCCGCAATTAACCTACGATATGGATGATTTATCATTTACTGCATCTTATGATTTTAATGTTTCAAATTACAGAACTGTTTCGCGTTACCGTGGTGGTTTTGAAATTGGCATACGTTACAATAAACTAGCAAGCTCACTATTTGATGCTCGTAGAGAATTTAAGTAATTAAATGAAACGCTCATCTTTAATTTTAATTTCTGTTTTAGTAGCCCTTTCTTTATTAGCTTTTTATTTATATAAAACTAAGGCTAAGCCTTCAACTACAGATGATATGGAAGATAGGAAATTTGCAGTAAAAGATACGGCAAGTATAGGTAAAATTTTTATTGCCGATAAAGAAGGTAACTCATCAAACATCTTAAGAACAAAAGAGGGCTGGTTTGTAAATAATAAATTTAAATGCAGAACTGATGCGATTTTGAATTTACTCGAAATTATAAAAAATATTGATGTAAAAATGCCTGTTCCAAAATCGGCGCAAGAAGAAACAGTTAAATTATTGGCCGGCTTATCGTTTAAAGTTGAAATTTACAATACTAACAATGAACTCATTAAACAATATTATATTGGTCACGAAACTCAGGATTACGAAGGCTCTTACATGCTTTTAACGGATATTGAAAATGGTGTTAATTTTAACACACCATATATTTGTCATTTACCCGGTTTTAAAGGCTATTTAAAGCCTCGATACATTTGCAAAGAAAACGAATGGCGAAGCCAACAAGTAATTTCTCTAACACCAAATCAAATAAAACAAATTAAAGTAGAGTATTTGGCTAATCAAGATTCGAGTTTTGTACTTGATGTAATTGATACCAAAAATTTCAAATTAAATTCATTGCAAGGTAAACTATTAACTGCAACAGAAGGTAATTTAAAACAATACTTAGCATACTTTCAAAACTTAAATTACGAAGGTTTAATAAGTAGTTACAGCAAAAAATTTCAAGATTCTCTACTAATAAATAAACCCTTTTGTACCATTACAATAGATGAGCGACCTTTTAAAACCAACATTTTAAAGTTTTATAGAAAAGAAGCACCAAACCATTTAAAAAGCGATACCTTAAATAAGTATAGTTATGACCCCGACCGATTTTATTTAGTATTTGAAGGAGATAAACAATTTGCCATTGCGCAATATTATATTTTTGGTAAAATTTTAGTAACACCTAAATATTTTACTAATTAATATAAGATTAATAGTGGTTTATAGTTCGTAAACTTTTTTGTTACTATTAACTAATCCACCAAAATTATTTTTTTAGTAAATGTATTATTATCACTTGTAATTTTTAATAAATAATTACCAGGTAATAAATCATGTGTTTTTAATACAAAATTTTTTGAGTTAACTTTTTTATTTAATACAATTTGTCCAATTACATTATAAACTGTTATGCTTTGTATTTCAGTATTACACTGTATATTTAAAAATTCTTTTGTAGGATTTGGCCAAACTATAAAATTGTTTTCTAATGCATTTTTTTTAATAATAACAGATGGTGAGTTAATCACAGGAACACTGCACATATTAGGTACACCCCAGCCAATACTGTTGTTTGGTGTATTGCTAAAAGTTGCTGTGTGTTTTAAAGTATCTAAAACTTTAATATTGTTGTATGATTTATGACCTTGCCAAAAACAAGCCATAGCCCCTGCTAATATCGGACAACTAAAAGATGTACCATTGGCAGGCATAATTCCACCGGTGGTAGTTGCAACCCAGGCATTTCCTCCTCTTGCACTTAAATCAGGTTTTATCCGTCCATCGCTTGTAGGCCCTATTGAACTAAAACTTGTTACGTTGTATAAACTATCAATTGCTCCAACGGTACAAATACTGTCAGCATCAGCTGGTACACCTATTTTAGGCCAACTACTTCCATTTCCATTTCCAGCAGAATTTACCACTAAAATTCCTTTTCTAGCGGCAATATTAGCTGCAATACTCATAGGAGCTGTTTTACCATCTAATTGACTCATAGTATGATTTTGAGCTGGGTTATCAAAAGTAGTATAACCTAAAGAGGTTGATATTACATCAACGCCTGCGCTATCAGCATATTCTGCAGCTCTTATCCAATTGTATTCTTCGCTAATAGTTTCAGTACTAACATCTTCTGTTCTAAATAAATAATAATTAGCTAGAGGTGCTGTTCCAATAATAAAGCCGGGTTTTACAGCTGCCATACACGAAAATGCCATTGCGCCATGTGCGTCGTCTTCATACACACTTGTACCACCAGTTACAAAATCTTGTGTGCCTAAAATTCCGCCTCTGTTTCTAATGCTATCAAAAACCGGATTAGTATTTACATCTTTAAAACCTGCATCTAAAACAGCAATGGTCATATTTTGCCCTCTATAACCTTGGTTATGTAAACAATCTAAATTTAATTGTTTGGTTTGGTGTAAAGCACCACCATAATTATAACCAGCCATATTTAATTTTGCTTGATTGTAGTTATTGGTACTATAACTTTCATCTATTTTTATTAAATCAATTTTATAACGGTTTGCTTGTGTACTACTTTGAACAAAAGGTAAAGCGTTAATTATTGTAAGAGGAGTGGTGTTTGGGATAGATATTACACATGCATTTAACCATTTACTAACATACAAAATGGTAACATTACTAACTGCATCAACTTGGCTAACATAATTTGGGTTTACAGGTAAATCATATTGATCAATGGCAATATTATAAGTGGTTCTTCGGTTAATTGCTTTTGAACTTAAATAAGCTGAGGGATTAATAGTTGTGTAGGGTGTACCTGTTTTGTTTTTAAATTTAACCCAAAATTTAGCTTGAGAAAAACTAACTATTGAAAAAAACATAAACATAGTTAATAAAAGTATTTTTTTAGTGTTGGCCATAAGCAATTATTTTTTGATTGTAAATTATTCCTGTTTCTATTCTGTTTTCAATTGGTATATTTGGAATTATTGTGTTTGAATAAATGTGTTTAATCGTTCTTTCAACTAATCCAATGTTTTTAGCATATTTTTCAGCAACATAATGTAATTCAATTAAATTTTTTTGATCTTGTTCAGTAACTAAAAGCGATTTTTCGAGATTAACCGTATTTATTGTTTCTGCTTTATCAAAATAATTGTAAGTGTATATTTGTTCTCCTAAATTATTTAATGCGTTACCATTCCATGAGGCATTTAACTCAACTGGGAATATTAATTTAGTGTATATTAAATCTCTTTCGTTTACTTGAATATATTTATTTGAAGCATTTATTCTCCAAACTTCTTTAATTGTATAGGGAATACTATCATAAGGTTTATTAGCATCTTTAAACTTAATATATCTTTCAAGTTTAAAAGCTGTTTTACCTTCATTATCTATAAACTGTTCAGCTATAATTTCTTTAATTCTATAATTATAGGTTTTTACAGTTGCTGGTAAATCTGTATAAACAGTACTATCAACTTCATATTCTACAAATTTTCCAATATTAATGGGGTAATAATCTAAACCCAATAGTTTTTCAGGTTCCGGAATTTGCTTTTTAGCACAACCTAAAGTAAGCCCAATAAGTAGTAATAATGCTAAAAATACTTTCATTCCAATAAAATTACAAAATTTTATTTTATGTTTAACTGTAAAATTTTATTATTATTTAGATAACCCTCTAATTTATCACCAATATTAACAGGTCCTACGCCTTCGGGTGTACCTGTATAAATTAAATCTCCAACTTTTAAAGTTATAAATTGCGAAACGTAAGCAATAATTTTATTAAATGAAAAAATTAAATCTTTACTGTTGCCCAATTGCCTAGTTACACCATTAATTTTTAATTCAAAAATAATTTTATTGAGGTCTAATTTTGTTTTATCTATAAATTCTCCAATTGGTGCACTATTATCAAATGCTTTTGCAATTTCCCACGGTAAACCTTTGCTTTTACAGTTACTTTGTAAATCTCTTGCTGTAAAATCTATGCCTAATCCAATTTCATTATAGTATTTATCAGCAAATTGTTCTTGTATGTTTTTTCCAACTTTACAAATTTTTAGTACCAGTTCAAGCTCATGATGTAACTCTTTTGTAAATTCAGGTATGTAAAAATCTTCATCTTTTAATAATGCGGTTTCGGGTTTCATAAAAAAAACTGGTTCTTTAGGAAGTTCTGCATTCATTTCTTTAGCATGATTGGCATAGTTTCGTCCTATACAAATTATTTTCATAGATTAAATTTTTTTAAGTGGACTAAAGTTAGGTCTTTTTTAAGAAAAAACATTTAAAAATAGCTTATCTAAATTAGATTAATTTGATAATTTTACAATTTAAAATGGAACAAAATTACGATGTTATAATAGTTGGAGGTGGTATAGTTGGTTTAGCTACTGCTTTCAAGTTAACAAAACACTTACCAAATCATAAAATTCTTGTACTCGAAAAAGAAAAAGAAGTTGCTATGCATCAAACCTCTCACAATAGTGGTGTTATACATAGTGGCTTGTATTACAAACCAGGTTCATATAAAGCCATTAATTGTGTTAAAGGAAGACGAGAGTTGGTTGAATTTGCAAAGTTGTACAAAGTGCCACATGATATCTGTGGAAAAATTGTTGTGGCAACTGACGAAAGTGAATTGCCTCACATGAATAAAGTGTATAATAACGGAATTGCAAATGGTGTAGAGGATATTGAGTTAATTACACCATCTCAAATTAAAGAAATTGAGCCACATTGTACCGGAATAGCAGGAATAAGAGTTGGCTGCACTGGTATTATTGATTATGGTGATGTTGCCAAAATGTACGCAACTTTAATTAATAGTAGTAGTTCTGGAAGCAAAGTTTTAACTAATCAAAAAGTTATTGGTTTTGAAAAGGATTCTAATGGAACTAAAGTTATAACTGCAAAAAGTAATTTTTATACTAAATATGTTATTACAACAAGTGGTTTACAAGCTGATAGAATTACTAAAAAAGAAGGTGCAACTACTGATAGTGCTATTGTTGGTTTTAGAGGAGATTATTTTGATTTAACAGATAAAGGTTTAAGTAAAGTAAAACATTTAATTTATCCGGTTCCAAACCCAAAATTCCCGTTTTTAGGCGTTCATTTTACAAGAATGATAAAAGGAGGTGTAGAATGTGGACCAAATGCGGTTTTTGTTTTTGATAGAGAGGGTTATTCTAAAACTGCTTTTAATTTAAAAGACACTGTTGAAGCATTTAGTTATAAAGGCACATGGAAATTTTTCGCTAAACATTGGCGCTTTGGCTTAGATGAATATAGAGGTGCATTTAGTAAAACTTATTTTTTAAAGCGCTTACAAAAGTTAATTCCTGATTTACAAATGGATGATATTGTTGAGGCACGTTGCGGAATACGAGCAATGGCTTTAGGGCCAGAAGGCGAAATGTTAGATGATTTTAAAATTGAAAAAAACGGAAATGCCTTACATGTAATTAATAGTCCTAGTCCTGCAGCTACAGCAAGTTTAGCTTATGGTGGTGAAATTGCAAATATGGCAATAGATTATTTTAATTTAAAATAAAATTAATTTAAACCATCACCCATAATTTTAAGTTTAATATTATTTAATGTACTGTTTAGGTTTAATTGGCAAGATAATCTTGAAGTTGATGTAATATTTGGCAAAGTATCTAGCATTGCATATTCAGCATCTTCAATCTCTTTTAGGGCTTCAAAACCCTCAACTATTTGAACATGACAGGTAGCGCACAAAGCCATACCACCACATGTAGCTAAAATATCATATTCATTTCCTTTTAAAAATTCCATTAAACTTAAGCCCATATCTGTTGGTGCGGTTAATGTTGTTATTGTTTCATCAGGATTAATTAAATGAATTGTTATATCTGTCATTTTACAAATTTCGTTATTTTTTTAAGGAAAATAAAACAAATCTAAATTTTGTAAATTAACAAAGCATTGTTATTAATTGTCTGTTTTGCAGTTAATTATCTGTTTCTGGTTAAACTATCTTAGCCCACATGATAAATAACATTTTAATTATATGCAATGTAATAACTGTTTTTTTATATAGTTTTTTCATTGGCGATGGCAATGTAGGCATTGTAAATAACTTTCCAACTTCAATAAAACCAGGGCAAACCGTTGCAGTGGAACTTAAAGTTAATAAAGGAAATTCTGCTGGCTTTGCAAAACTACAAATGGAATTACCAGAAGGCATAAACATAACTGAAATTGATAATGCAGGTTCTAGTTATACCGGTATGGATGGTATTGCAAAGTGGGTGTGGAGTAGTTTACCAAGTGGCGACCAATTAGTTGTAAAATTTAATTTAGTTGTTTCTGCTAGTGCTAGCGGCCCTAAAACATTAGCTGCAAAATATTCGTATGTTGAAGGAAGTGCAAAACAAGTTGTTGAAATGACACCGGTTGAAATAATGATAGGTGATGGGGCAGTTGCAAATACAACAACAACAACATCAACACCAACAACAAATAACGAAACACCAAATACTTCAACTGAATCAACGCAAACGGTTGCGTCAACTCAAAATACAACTAACGGAGATGCACACCCAACTTCTAATCTAGAACCTAATGCTAAAATTTCGATTGAAAGAACCATAACTAAAGGCACTACAGATAACGAACAAATTGTAAATTTAAAAATTTCTAAAGGGAATAGTAAAGGGTTTGGTAGATATAGCGATGATTTACCGGCTGGATATACAGCAAAAGCAATAAATACTGATGGCGCTTCATTTACAACTGCTGATGAAAAAGTAAAATTTGTTTGGGTAAACGTTCCTGAAAAAGAATTATTAATTATATCTTATGCAATTTCATCAAATAATCCTTCAACTTTACCTCTAAATGGTGAATACGCATATTTAGAAGAAAATCAAAGTAAAAAATTTTTAGCAACCCCTGAGAATATTGTGTTTGCTACTAATTCATCAAATCAATCAGCTATAGCAACCACTACTACCTCTGAAGTTAAAAAAGATGAACCTACAAAAACAAATACTGAAACGGTAACCAATAACAACAGTGTTATTACTGATAAAACTAACGAAACTAACAATTTAACTACAACTACAATAGCATCAACACCTTCAACTGAAGTTAATACAAATAATTCTACCGAACCGGTTGCAAAACTTAATAATTCAACTGCTAATGTAGATTTTAGAGTACAAATTGGAGCATTTTCTAATAGTGGGGTTACAGCTAACACTTTAGCGAGTATGTTTAATATAAATGATAAAATAAGCAGCGAAATGCATGGTGGTTTTTCTAAATTTATGATTGGAAATTTTAACGAGTATAAGGTTGCCCGTGATAAACGCGAAAATACAATAAATAAAGGTGTAAAAACGGCTTTTGTTGTAGCTTACAATTCAGGCAAAAGAATTACAGTTCAAGAGGGGTTAATGTTAACCAGCCAAAAGTGGTTTAAATAATTTTTTAAATTAAGTAATTATAATTATCTTTAGCTAGTTTCGAACTATGCGAAAAATAATTATTATTTTCTTTATACTTCTCTCTACAAAAGCATTTTCGCAAGTAGATACAGCTACTTTAAATAAAATGTCTCCAGAGGAGTTGTTACAGTACTACATTAATGAAAAAGAACCAGAAATTAATAAAGGTCCTTTAACAATTGGAGACTCTTTATTTGGTATTTTAAACCCTCAAGTAATCCCTACTCAAACTGTTGAAGCCGATCCACTCTCGCGTTCTGCTTTTGATGAAAACGAATACAATAATAAATTTTTAGTGGATAGTACTGAAAATGCCGACCAAAAAATGAAGCCAAAAATTGCATTAGGGGTAGGTAGGTTAGGGTTTTATGGCGATGTATATTCAAAGCATTTTCAAAATCCTTTTACCGCACGTCCTGCATTTGATTTAGCTATTTCACAACGTTTAACCAGATATTTACAATTAAACTTTAATGTTATATTCGGAAAATTAGGAGCCAATGAATATGGCTTAACCCGAAATGAAAATTTTCAATCAGAAATTAGAGCAGGCGGATTAAATCTATTATATGATTTTGGAAATTTTATTTCTGATAAACACAGAGTAAGACCATTTTTAAGCCTAGGAATTACAGGCTTTGAGTTTTTAAGTAAAACCGATTTAAAAGATAAAAACGGTAACTATTATTACTATTGGAGTGATGGAAGTATAAAAAATATGCCAGAAGGTAGCCCTGGTGCTCAAAATGCAATAGATATAAAACGAGATTATGTTTATGAAACAGATGTAAGAGAACGAAACATAGATGGTTTTGGTAAATATCAAGAGCGTGCTTGGGCAATGCCAATTGGCGCTGGTTTTGTTGCCAAAGTTACTGAGCGTATGGATATTAAATTAAATTTTCAATACTTTTTTACCACAACAGATTATATAGATGGCTTAACAAATAAAAGCACAGGTAATAGAATTGGTACAAAATTTAAAGATAATTTCACTTACACTTCTGTTTCCTTACAATATGACTTAATAGCAAAAACAAAAAAACGTTCAAAACAAAAAGTAGATACACTAAACGATGCATTTTGGCTTGCGTATGATAAATGGGATGCTGATAAAGACAGTGTTTCTGATTTTACTGATGATTGTTTAGGAACTGAAGCCGGAGTAAAAGTTGATGCAAAAGGTTGCCCGTTAGATGATGATAAAGATGGCGTACCAAATCACTTAGATTATGAATTGGATACACCAGCAGGCATGGTGGTTGATAAACGTGGAGTTGCAAGAAATGATAGCTATTGGCAAAAATGGTACGACCAATACATGAATGATAGTACAGGCGTTGATAAAACGACTGAGGTAGTTGAAAATATTTACGCAATTAATACTAAAAGTATTGAGTTACCTACAGAATTTAAAACAAAATATACAGTTGAATTAAAAAGATACCAAGGTAATATACCAAGCGATGAATTAGCCTATTTACTAAGTATTGGCGATGTTAATACAACAACTTTAGCCGATGGAACAACAGTAGTTTATACAGCTGGTTCTTATAAAAAAGTAAAAAGCGCAATTAAACGAAGAGAAGAATTTAGAAAAGATGGTTTAAAAGAGGCTGTGGTTTCTAAAATAATAGGAAAGGAAATAGTTCAATTAACAGACGATGAAGCAGAATCTATATTAAAAGATGAAAATGAATTGTTACTTACCAATCAAACTAACACAACTACTTTAAATTTAAACAACAACAACAATAATAACAACAACAATAATAACAATAACAATAATAATAATAACAGTAACAACAACAATAATAATAACAATAATAACAACAATACAAGTAATAATTTAACAAATCCAACTAACAACCAATCTGAAGAAACAGAAGAAGTTGGATTCAGTAAATCAGATGTATTTTATCGTGTACAATTAGGTGCTTTTAAAAATCAAATTTCAACTAAAGTATTTAATACAAGTACTGGAATTATTGAATTAAAGGCCGGAGATAAATTTTATAAATATGTAACAAAAGGGTACAAAACTATTGAAGAAGCCGCTTCTGTTAGAGCCGATTTAGTTATTCAAGGGTATAGCGATGCTTTTGTTACAGCATATAAAGATGGTAAACGTGTATTGTTAAGCTCTACTAAAGCTAAAGTTGATAAATCATTTAAAGAAGATTTAAGCGAAGATAAATTCTTTAGCTCTGTAGATAAAAAATTGGTAATATTTAAAATACAATTAGCCATTACTAAAACACCTACGGCCGAAAAATTAATGGATGCTCAAGTAAAAGAAATTAAAGACGTAGTTAAACAAGGTACAAATACTGGAGGCATTAGATTTACAACAGGTAATTTCAATAATTTTGATGAAGCCGATAAATCATTAAAACAATTACAAACTCAAGGGTTTAGCGGTGCATTTGTAATCCCTACGTTTAAAGGCGAAATTATTTCATTACAAGAAGCAATGGAATTATAAAAATAACTTAATGCTTAAAAACTTTTTTTTATTTTTTTTAATTATTAATTCAGTAAATTTTTTGGCAAAAACTCCAATTAAAATAGGTCAATACAGAGGAATTTTAGTTTTAAATGAAAAAGAAAATATAGAACTCCCTTTTAATTTTGATTTAATTAAAAATAAATCAAAAATTATTATAACAATAAAAAATGGTCAAGAAAAAATTAGAGTTGACGAAGTTTATTTAAAAGGTGATTCGTTAATTTTTAAAATGCCTGTTTTTGATACTGAATTTAGATGTAAGCTAATTAACGATACTTTAAAAGGATATTGGTTAAATAATTATAGAACCACTTTTAAAAAAATACCATTTTATGCTTACTTAAGCAACCAAAGGTTTTTAACAAAAATACAACCAACTAATTCAATTTTTGAAGGCCACTGGGAAACTACATTTTCTCCCAACTCAATTGATAGTAGTAAAGCCATTGGCCTATTTAAACATATTGAACAAACAAATTTAATTGAAGGTACTTTTTTAACTGAAACCGGCGATTACAGATACTTAGATGGCGTTTGTGTTGATAATAAATTGTTTTTATCCTGCTTTGATGGAAGCCATGCTTTTTTATTTACAGGTACATTGGAAAGTTCAACAATAATAGGAAAATTTTATAGCGGAGCACATTATCAAACAGATTGGTTGGCAATTGAAAACAAAAAATTTCAATTAAAAAATGCAAATGAAATTACTTTTTTAAAAGATAAAAATACTTCTATAGATTTTTTGTTTAAAGATTTAAATGAAAATTTAGTTAGCACTAAAGATAAAAAGTTTAAAAATAAAGCTATTCTAATTCAAATAATGGGGAGTTGGTGTCCCAACTGCATGGATGAATCTATTTATCTTACAGAAGTGTATAAAAAATATAAAACACAAGGTTTAGAAATTATAGCTTTAGCTTTTGAAAAAACAACAGATTTTAAAAAAGCTCAACAACACGTTTTAAGATTAAAAAACAAATTTAAAATTGACTATACAATTTTAATAACACAACTTACAGGGAAAGAAAAAGCAAGCGAAACATTAAGCGCACTAAATAAAATTTCTGCCTTTCCTACATTATTGTTTTTAAATAAACAGCACCAAGTTATTAAAATACACACTGGGTTTAATGGCCCAGCAACAGGTATTGAATATGATAAATTTAAAAACGAAACGGAATCTTTATTAAACGAATTACTTCGTTAATTACATATAAATTACATAATTAGTTTGTTTTTAAAAATGAAACCTTTTTTGTATTTTTAAACTTTATGGTAAAAAAATGCATAATTTTTATACTCTTTTTAAATGTATTGATATTAAAATCGCAATATACAATACGTGGTAAGGTATTTGAGTTAGGTAATAAAGAACCAATGCCATTTGTTCCTGTTGTTATTAAAGGTACTAATCAAATTGCTCAAACGGATTTTGATGGTAATTACAGTATTAAATGTTCAAAATTAACCGATTCAATTATAGCAACTTTTGTTGGTTTTAAACGATTAGCTAAGCCCATTAATAAAAATGAAACCGAACAAGAAATTAATTTCCCAATTGATAATGAAGGTAATAATGTACTTGAAGAAGTAGTTGTACTTGCAGGAGATAATCCAGCTCATAGAATTATTAGAAACACAGTTAAACAAAAAGAAAAAAACAATAGAAATAATATTACAGCATTTGAATATGAAACTTATAATAAACTTGAATTTGATTTAACCCGAATTCCTAAAGAAATGCGAGAAAAAAAAATATTTAAACCAATTTCCTTTGTTTTTGATAATGTAGATAGTGTAAACAGCGGCGAAAAACCATCACTCCCATTTTTTATTATAGAAAATTTATCTCAGTTTTATTATAAAAAAAATCCAACACGTAAAAAAGAAGTTGTAATTGCAAGTAAAATTACCGGCATGGAAAACTCAAGCGTGTCACAAGTTTTAGGGGATATGTACCAAAATATAAATATTTATGACAATAACATTTTAGTATTTGGTAAACAATTACCAAGCCCAATTAGCGATAATGGGTTGTTTTACTATAAATATTATCTTGAAGATAGTGCATTTGAAAATAACCAATACATTTATCACATTCGTTTTAAACCTAAGCGTGTACAAGAATTAAGTTTTACAGGAAATATTTGGATTGCTGATACAACCTGGGGTGTTAAACGTTTAGAAATGAGTTTGCCAAAAGACGCTAACTTAAATTTTATAAATAGTGCAAATGTTATTCAAGAATTTACATATACTGATAGTACTTGGATGCTTAGTAAAGATAGATTAGTTATTGATTTTGCGCCAACTAAAAAAGCTATTGGCTTTTATGGTAGAAAAACCACATCGTATAAAAAAATAAAATTAAATCAGCCTAAAGAAGATAAATTTTATGAATTTGGAGATAAAATTGTTGTTGATGAAGAAGCTTTAAAAAAATCTGACGAATTTTGGACAGAAAACAGACACGATAGCTTAACGCAAAGAGAAAAGAAAATCTTTAAAATGATTGATACCATACAATCCCTACCAGTTTATAAAACTTGGGTTGATGTGTTTTATGTATTAGTAGCAGGTTATAAAAAATTTAATAATTTCGAAATAGGTCCATATTCAAATTTAATTTCATATAACAAAGTAGAAGGCTTACGCGTAAGATTTGGCGGAAGAACAAGCGAAATGTTTAGTAAATGGTACGAATTAAATGGTTATGTAGCTTATGGCACTTTAGATGAACGTTGGAAATATTCTTTAGGTTTTAAAAGTTTTGTAACTAAAAAACCAATAAGGCAAATAGTAGGAATGAACTACAAAAGCGATTATGAAATTTTAGGACAAAGTACAAATGGTTTTTCACAAGATAATGCTTTAGCCTCATTATTTAGAACAAACCCTTTAACTAACTTAACTCGTGTTGATAAAACAGAAGCTTATTATGACAGAGAATGGTTTCAAGGATTTAATACCCGTATTACTTTAGCCGGAAGCAGATATACTCCCTTAGGTTCTAATCAATATTTAGATTATAAACGTGATGGTTCAATTGGACCAAAAGAAAACATTATAAATACTGAAGTAAGAATTAATACAAGGTTTGCTTTTAAAGAAAAATTTGTAGGTCAAGGCTTTACAAGAATTTCACTTGGTACAAGAAATCCAATTTTTCAATTAAATTACGCAAAATCTTTACCTAACGCATTTAAAGCCGAGTACGACTACCAAAAATTAGTTATAAATATTAGCGACCGAATTAGAATAACACCTATTTTAGGTTATACAGATTATATATTGGAAGCCGGTAAAATATGGGGTAATGTACCTTATGTTTTAATGCAATTACATGGTGGAAATGAAACTTATATTTATGATGAAATGGCATTTAACATGATGAATTATTATGAATTTGCAAGCGATCAATACGCTTCAATAGGGCTCTTTCACCACTTTGAAGGTTTGTTTTTAAATAAACTCCCTTTACTTAGAAAATTAAAATGGCGCGAAGTTATATCTGCAAAAGCTGTAATAGGTACAGTTAATAATCAAAACAGATCTACTTTAATTTTCCCTAGTAGTTTAAATAGTTTAAATAAAGGACCTTATGTTGAAACTAGTGTAGGAATTGAAAATATTTTTAAAGTTTTTAGAGTTGATGTGCTTTTTAGAAATACTTATTTACGCCAAAATGCAGCAGCTAATATTGGTTTAAAATTTGGATTTCAATTAGCATTATAAAAAAAATATTATGTTTGGAAAATTAGGTGATATGATGGGCAAGCTTAACGAAATGAAAGCTAAGGCCGAAGAAATTAAAATTAAATTAGATAATACTGTTATAGATGTAGAAGGATCAGGAGGGGATATTAAAATAAAAATAACAGGAAATAGACTAATTAAAGAAATACACATTGCGCCTGCATTGCAACATGGTGATAATACGGAATTAACAGAGCAATTAGTAGTTGCATTAAATAAAGCAATTGAAAAAGCGAACACTGTAAATGAAAATGAAATGAAAACTGTTGCAGGAAGTATGTTACCTGGTTTATTTTAATGGAAGGCTTTAATCATCAAATTAATATTCAAATTAGATTTAGTGATATTGATAAACTAAATCATGTAAACAATGCTTGTTATTTAAATTATATCGAATTAGCAAGAGTAACTTATTTTAACGATGTTTTTAAACATAAAATAGATTGGACATCAGAGGGCTTTGTGTTAGCCAGAACAGAGCTTGATTATGTTGAACAAATTTATTTAGAAGATACACTTAAGTGCTTTACACGCATTGTTAAAGTTGGGAATAAAAGCGTAACTATTGAAAATGTTCTTGTTAAAAACAATACTATAATTGCCGCAAATTGTAAAGGTATTTTGGTTGCAATGGATTATAAAAATAACAAAAGCAAAAAAGTTCCAACCATATGGGTAGAACTTTTAAATAAGTTTGAAAATAGAAATTTAGAACTATAAAGGTTTTAATTTTAAAACGTCTTTTTCTACACCTATTAATTTAAATGTTTGAACTAAAGTCCCTTTATCATCATAAATTTTTAATGTTTGTTTTCGTTTGCTAAAAATAAATTTGCCATTTACAATATTTTGTAAATCATTAGGCTCCAATTTTAACCATTTACAAGTGCCATCTGCTTCAAACTGATAGCTAGATCTAAATCGTGCCATAGGAAATTCTTTACTTCCTTCTCTTCTGAAAATCATATAGTCATGAGTAGCATCATTTTCTTCGTTTGATGAAATCCATTTCACAGAATAAAATTCTGCAGGTAATTTTTTTATTTTTGAAATTCCAACTGCGTTAATCCCTAAAACAGCTAATAAAATTAAAAGTATTTTTTTCATGTTATATGTTTTATTTAGTTAATCAAAATTTATGCCAATTTACTTAATTTTTTTTGCTGCAACCATCATTTCTTCACCAATATTTAAAAAAGATAATAAATTATATAAAATATTGTGAAAAAACACAAATAATTTAAGTTGCCACATTGGTTTTGTAGTAAATTTATTAAAATAATTTTGTCGTTCGGCGGCGTTAATTTGAGCACTTACTTCGTTAACAGATATTTTTTGTTTGCCTTTTATTTTTTTAATTAACGGGAGTAAAGTGTACATTAAAAATAATTTAATTTCAAACGACGATTTAATTTTAATCACTTCATAACCATTACGTTGTAAGATTTCTGTAATTGTTTTTTTGCTAAAATAATTTACATGGTCTAATCCCATCATTTTCCAATTATCTTTATATTTTTTAGCAAAATAACTATCAATTTGTGGAACTTGTAAAAAAAGATAACCTCCTGTTTTAGTAAGTTGATTACATTTTTGTAAAAAAACATCAGCTTTATCTATATGCTCTAAAACATCCCACATAGTTATTAAATCAAATTGATGTTTAGTTGTGTCTAATTCAAAAAAATCAATATGGTCAACTGGTAATTTTAAATCATTTTTACAATATAAATAAGGTTGTTCTGCAATTTCAACACCATAAATTTCATAGCCTAATTCTTTAGCGGCTAGCATAAAATGACCCCAACCCGCACCTAAATCAAACAATTTCCCTGTTTTTATAAATTTTTTTATAAATTGAAATCGTAACTTATGGCGTTGTACTTTTACCCAATTATTTCCTTGCCTTATTGCTTCTGTTACCGCACTATTTTTATATTGGGTGTATGTAATTTTTTTTCGAAAATAATACGGAATAAAAACATGTCCACAATTATTACAAGTTGTTACTGAAAAAGTAGGTTTAGTGTATACTACTTTAAAATTAGATTCGTTAGTTGAATTACAAACTGTACAAAAAATTCCTTCAAAAATATTTTCTTTTGATTCTGTATGCATGTTAAGTTACGGTTGGGTTTCTAGTTCGTAAGTACTTTCGGTAATTACAGTGTCATCTCTAAAAAAAGTTATCCCCCCCCAATTAAATATTTTTTTTTGGTAAACCCATGCCATTTTATCTTTAACAACTACACGCTGAATAATAACAACACCTTGTCCATTTATTGTTTCTTCTGTAATACCCTGAGGATACTTTGCTAAAAGTTTAGAGATTCTATCACTTAAGCCATTTTGATTTTGGTCAGAATTAATAAATTTTTCGCATTCAATTAATTTGTTTTTTGCATAGGTGTCTCCACCTTTATGCAGTAAAGCTTCTTCGTAATATTTTTTTGCATTTACATAATTTTTTAATTTAAATTGATCGTCAGCATTTTTAATTGCTGCTTTATATTTTTCTTCTGTAGAATTAGCGCCTAAAGTTGGTAATATTGTGCCTTTTGTGTTATCCTTAATTTCACCTTGTTTAATAACGTTTTTTAGATTTTTTTCAATTTCTTTTAACTTATTTGTAGCGTATTGGTCATTTGGCTTAATAATTAAGGCATCATTATAACCATTTTTAGAATTTGACCAATCACGTTTATTAAAATAATTATCTGCTTTAGTAATGGCTTCTTTATACTTATTTTCTTTCTCTTCAATTTGCCTACGTTCCTCTGCAATTTTCTTTTTAAGATCAAGTTCTTCTTGTTTCTTTTTTTCTTGTGCTTCAAATTCTGCTTTGGCTTTAGCATCGGCGTCTGCTTTGGTTTTGGCTTTAGCATCAGCATCTGCTTTTTCTTTAGCAAGTTTTTCTGCCTCTGCTTTGGCTTTTGCTTCGGTATCTGCTTTTTGTTTTGCAAGTTTTTCGGCCTCTGCTTTAGCTTTTGCTTCAGCGTCTGCTTTTTCTTTAGCAATTTTT
>CAZAPH010000053.1:0-20123 GCA_964487105.1 uncultured Akkermansia sp. | reverse complement strand
TTAATTAAAACAATTAAAATAGGTAATTTTCATGAAGTTGAATACGATTCTGCCCCTGCTTTAGAAAAAGAATACAAAGCACACTCTACAGACCATTGGCACAGATGGATTGAACGTAAACCAATTCAAATGTTGGTGGTGAGTTTAATTGTTGTTGCAATTGGTGGTATTATAGAATTTGTTCCAGCTTTTCTAGTTAAATCAAACATACCTACAATTCAAAGTGTAAAACCTTATACACCGTTAGAGTTACATGGTAGAGATATATATGTAAGAGAAGGTTGTTACACGTGCCATACACAAATGGTTAGACCTTTTAGAGATGAGGTTGCTCGATATGGCGAATACTCTAAAGCAGGTGAATTTGTATATGATCATCCATTTCAATGGGGTAGTAAACGAACTGGTCCGGATTTAGCAAGGGTAGGAGGGAAGTATCCTGATAGTTGGCATTTCAATCATATGTATGAACCAAGTTCAATGGCTCCTGGTTCTATTATGCCAAGGTACCCATGGCTTATAGAAGATCAATTAAATGCAACCAATACTATGGCAAAGATTAAAGCAATGAAACGCTTAGGTGTTCCTTATCCTGATGGTTATGAAAATAATGCTATAAAGGATATGGAAAAACAAGCTAATAAAATTGCAGCTAGCCTTAAAAAAGATGGTATTGAAACATTACCAGATAGAGAGATTATTGCACTAATTGCTTATTTACAAAGAATAGGTAAAGATATTAAAGCAAATAATTCTAAATCTAAAGCAAGCAAATAATGTTTAATTAATAAAAATTTTAAAATGAAATTTATAAATTATTTAGAAAGCATTACAGGAATTGGAATATATCCTTTAATTGCATTAATGATATTTGTGTTATTTTTTACTGCAGTTTCAATTTATTTAATAAAAGGAAATAAATACCATTTTGAAAAAGTAAGCCGTATTCCCTTAGATACAGATAAGGAAACAGAAAATAAAATTATTGATTAATACTTTGAACAAACAAATTATATGAAAAACATTTCAATATTAAAGTTAATAGGACTCTTAATGCTTAGTCCGCTTTCTTTATTTTGTCAAGAACAAGCAACTCAAAAAAATCCAAGTGCATTTTCAAACCCATTATTTTTAGTTTTATTATCAGTAATTATTTTACTTTTAATTATTATTGTTGCATTTAGTGCTGCATTAAAAAATATTGCCGAAAGTGATATTCTTACAAAAAAAGAAACCAATAATAGTACTCATATAAACAAAACTATATTATTTTTAATTGGAATATTTTTTGTTTCAAGTTTAAACGCATCAGTAGCTTCTAAAAATAATTCTGGAATTAGTGGTTTAGATTCAATGACTTTTTACACTATGGTTTTTGTAATTGTAATAGAATTAATTTTACTTACTACTTTATTGTTTCAATTTAATTACTTACTAAAACAAAAAAAATCTACACCTGAAAAAACGGTAAAATTAAGTGAAACTAAAATAATTATGAGTCTTACAGATGCTGTTCCGGTTGAAGAAGAACATAAAATTTTACTTGAACATAACTATGACGGAATAACTGAATTAGATAATAATTTACCTCCATGGTGGAAATATGGATTTTATTTAACAATTGTGTTTGCGTTTGTTTACTTAATTTACTATCATGTTGCAGAAATTGGAGAGCTTCAAATTGAAGAATTTGAAACAGAGATGAAAATTGCAAAACAAAAAGTTGATGAACACATGAAAAAATCAGCCAACAATGTTGATGAAAATACTGTAAAACTTTTAACTGAAGCAAATGAAATTGAAGCCGGAAAAGGTGTTTACACTACAAATTGTGCTGTTTGTCATGGTAAAGTTGGAGAAGGTACTGTTGGTCCAAACCTTACAGATAGTTATTGGTTACATGGAGGAAGTATAGTAGAAGTGTTTAAAAGTATAAAATATGGATGGGTTGAAAAAGGAATGAAATCATGGAAAGAAGACTTATCACCAATACAAATTGCACAAGTATCTTCATTTATTAAATCTCTTTCTGGTACTAACCCACCAAATGGTAAAGCTCCACAAGGCGATTTATACTCAGAAGGTGCTAATCCTTCATTAAGCAAAGATTCTCTTTTAAAACAACCTAACGACACAATAAAAATTAAGTTACCAAATGAAAATGGAAAATAATGGAACCAAAAAAACCATATTCTGATTTCGAAGATCAAAGTTTTAGAGATACAATATCAACCGTTACAGAAGAAGGAAAACGATCGTGGGTTTTCCCAATTAAACCTTATGGTAAATATTAAAATTTAAGAACATATTTTACATGGATTTATTTAATTGTATTTTTTACCCTTCCTTTTATCAAATACAATCAAGAACCATTATTTTTATTCGATGTTATAAATAAAAAATTTATTTTATTTGGAGCTATTTTTTGGCCTCAAGACTTTTTTATTTTTATGATAGGCATGGTTGCCTTTATTGTATTTATTGCACTTTTTACCGTTGTTTTTGGAAGATTGTTTTGTGGATGGGCATGTCCGCAAACCATATTTATGGAAATGATTTTCAGAAAAATAGAATATTGGATTGATGGAAATGCAGCATATCAAAAACAACTTAAAAAAAGCCCTTGGACCAAAGAAAAAATTATTAAAAGAACCGCTAAGTTTTTAATATTTTACACCATTTCATTTATAATTTCTGTTACATTTTTATGTTATGCTATTGGGGTTAATAAAGTTTTTCATTCTTTAATTAACCCACTTTCTAACCTAGTATTAATTGTTGGATTATTAATTTTTACAACTATTTTCTTTTTTATTTATTGGTGGTTTAGAGAACAGGTTTGTATAATTGTTTGCCCTTATGGCAGAATGCAAGGTGTATTACTAGATAAAGACTCTGTAGTTGTTGCTTACGATTATGAACGTGGTGAACCTCGTAAAAAAATTAAAAAAAATGAGGAAAGAACTACTGGTGATTGTGTTGATTGTGGCTTATGTGTTAAAGTATGTCCAACCGGAATTGATATTAGGCATGGTACACAATTAGAGTGTGTAAGTTGTACGGCTTGCATTGACGTATGTGATGACATGATGACAAAAGTTAATTTGCCAACTGGTTTAATTAGATACGATTCTGAAAATGGAATAAAAAACAAAGTTAAACTTAGGTTTACAAATAGAATGAAGGCTTATTCTGTAGTTTTAATTTTATTGTTAGGATTAGAAATTTTTCTTTTGGCATCACGTTCTGATTTTGATGTAACTATATTAAGAGCAAAAGGTATGTTATACCAAGAACAAGAAAATAATAAAATTAGTAACTTATATACAATTAAATTAGTAAATAAAACACGTAAAACTTTACCTGTTGAAATTAAAGTAAATAACTTAAAAGGATATGAGCTTAAATATGTAGGTAAAGAAATAGTTTTAAAGCCAGAAAGTATATCTGAAGGGGAATTTTTCTTAATTTTAAATCAAGATGTAATTCAAAACAGAAAAACAAACGTGGAGTTTACTATACTTTCAAATAATAAAATAATTAAAAAAATTAAAACAAGTTTTTTAGGCCCTTTTAAAATTAAAACAAAATCTTAAAAAAATACATTTATGAAAATAAATTTTGGAGTTAAAGTTGTTGTATTTTATATTTTATTTATTAGCTTAATTTTAACATTAGTAATTAAATGTTATAATAATAAAGTTGATTTAGTAACTAATGATTATTATGCAAAGGAGCTCGTGTTTCAAAATAAACTAGACGCACTAAACAGAGATGATGAGTCAAATTATTCATTTAACTATTCGTTTAATTCCAACGAAATTATTTTTGAATTAGATTCTACTTTAATTAATAAAAAAATAGAAGGCACCTTAACTTTTTATCGCCCGTCTAATGCCGATTTAGATGTGGTTAAAACATTAAATTTCGAAAATGGTAAACAAACTGTAGCGTTATCGGAGTTTAAAAAAGGTTTTTATAAAGTTCAATTTGATTATAAGGTTGATAATGTACAGTATTTTAAAGAATACAGTTTAAAATTTAATTAATATGTTTCAAGTTGTTGTGCCATTTATGTTAGGGTTATTAGGTAGCTTACATTGTGTAGGAATGTGTGGACCTATTGCTTTAGCCTTACCCGTACATAATTTTACTTCAGTTAAAAAACATTCTGCAATTTTTTTATATAATTTAGGACGTACTTTAGCTTATGTTTCTTTAGGTATAATTGTTGGCTTAATTGGCGAACTGTTTGTTTTAGCAGGTTTTCAAAGGTTTTTATCAATAATTACAGGCGTATTAATTTTATTTTTTATAACTCTAAAATATAGTAGCTTTTTAAATTTTTCTACTAACTTATTTAAATTTAAATTTATAAGTAAGATTAAAAATAAATTATGGTTTTCAATTAGAAAAAGTAACTTAAAATTTTTTGTATTTACTGGATTACTAAATGGCTATTTGCCCTGTGGTTTAGTGTATGCAGCATTACCAATTTCTGCAAGTACTGGTGATATTAAATTATCCGCTCTATTTATGTTAATTTTTGGTTTATCTACCTGGCCTATTATGGTAACATTACCTTATTTTTCTGCGTGGACAAGCACAAAATTCAAATCCTCAATTACAAAAGCTGTTCCATTTATGTTAAGTTTTATGGCTGTACTAATGATACTAAGAGGGTTAAATTTAGGCATCCCTTATTTAAGTCCTAAGTTTATTACCGAAACTAAAAAGGTAGATTGTTGCACACATTTTCCATCATCTCCTCATCCTAAAATTATTTGTAAGCCAAATTAAGATAAAACAATTTGTTATTAATTTGAAAAATCTAGAAAAATATAATATTCAAGTTCCTAGGTACACAAGCTATCCAACAGTTCCATATTGGGAAAATAATTTAACAGAATCTTTATGGAGCAACCAAATAAAAAAGTCATTTTTAAACTATAATAACGAAGGAATAAGTTTATATATTCATTTACCCTTTTGCGAAAGTTTATGTACTTATTGTGCATGTAATACTAGAATTACAGTTAATCATAAAGTTGAAGAGCCTTACATAAATGCTGTTTTAAACGAATGGCAATTGTATCGTAATTTATTTAATGCCCCACCATTAATTAAAGAAATTCATTTAGGTGGAGGCACTCCTACTTTTTTTTCGCCGGTTAATTTAAAAAGACTTATAAGTGAAATATTAAAAGATTGTATAATTGCACAAAACCACGATTTTAGTTTTGAAGGACACCCATCTAATACTACCGTAGAGCATTTACAAACTTTATTTAATCTTGGGTTTAAGCGGGTAAGCTTTGGAATTCAAGATTTTGACGAAAAAGTGCAAATAGTAATAAATAGATTTCAAACCGTTGATGAGGTTAAAAATGTAGTTAATGCAGCAAAAAAAATCGGCTATAATTCTATTAATTTTGATTTAGTATATGGCTTGCCATTTCAAACGCCGAGTAGTGTTTTAAATACATTAAATGAGGTAATTAAGCTAATGCCTGATAGAATTGCTTATTATAGTTATGCGCATGTACCATGGATAAAACCTGGTCAACGTAGATATACTGAAAAAGATATCCCTAATGGTGCCGATAAAAAAACACTTTATACTTTAGGCCAAAAACTATTTACTGATCATAGTTATAAAGATATTGGAATGGATCATTTTGCTCTACCAAACGATGAGTTATTTATTGCGTATGAATCGCAACAACTTCATCGTAATTTTATGGGTTATACAACAAACACAACTAAATTATTAGTTGGTTTAGGTTGTTCTGCAATTAGTGATTGTAGAGGTGCATACAGCCAAAATATAAAAGATGTAGAAACATACATTGAAAAAGTAAACTCTAATTTATTTCCTATTCACAAAGGACATATTCTTTCAGATTATGACTTAAAAATTAAAGATTTAATTTTAAATATTATGTGTAAAGGAAAGTTTAAAATTGATAGCAGTTTTGATTTTAAGCACGAAAATTTTATGGAACTTGTTAATGATAATTTAATTGAAATTAAAGAAAATTCAGTTGTAATTACACCTATTGGTAAGTCATATCTACGTAATATTGCCTTGGTTTTTGATAAAAGATTTTGGGATGCAGCACCAACAAATAATACGTTTAGTTTGGCAATTTAAATTTATTTTATAAATTTATATTAAATTGATTTATCTATAATTAAGATAGATGAATTTTTTAAATTTATAATTAATAAAAAATGCAAATTAAAAACTTAGATTTTTTTGTAAATAAAGCAATAGAATTATTTGATAATGGTAAATCTTTTGTTGAAGTTGAAAATATGCTTAAAGATTTAGGTGCAGATGTTATTGAACTTGAAACAGCAATTAAAGCTGTTAAAAAAAAGAACCATCAAATTAAAAGCAAAGCTGGTATTAAAAAATTAGGGATTGCAATTTTGTTTCTGTTATCAGGTTTTGTTGTTACAGTTTTTAATTTTCATTCAAACCAATCGTTTACAACTATTATGTATTCATTTACATCTATAGGTTTAATTTTATTGTTTTGGGGACTTTACGAAATAATTGGTTAAATAATGCCAATTGTAATTATAAATTGTCCAAAGCTAATTTATAATTTTACAATAGTAATTCCGCTTCCAAAAAAACTTGTTTCTTATTATAGGATTAGTTATTAAATCTAAGCGGTATAAATACTAATCATAATTTTTAATCAAAATTAAAGATTGAGTTTAATCATATCGATTTCTAACATAAGTCATTTTTTTAAATTTATTCTTCTCTATTTTTGATAAGTAGGAAAAAAAGAATTTCAATTAATTTAAAATCATACGCTATGAGTTTAACAAGTAGTACAACACTTGAAACTTTTCAAGAAAGAATTGATCAAGGTGAATATATTGAACCAAAAGATGTGTTTCCTGATGAATATAGAAAGCATTTAATACGTCAAATGTCTCAACATGCACATTCTGAAGTAATAGGGATGCAGCCTGAAGGCAATTGGATTACACGTGCGCCAAGTTTAAGAGCAAAACAAATATTACTTGCAAAAATTCAAGATGAAGGTGGGCATGGTTTGTATTTATATAGCGCAGCCGAAACTTTAGGTATTTCAAGATCAGAAATGATAAATCAATTACATTCTGGTAAAGCAAAATATTCAAGTATTTTTAATTACCCAACATTAAATTGGGCAGATATTGGCGCTATTGGTTGGCTTGTAGATGGTGCAGCAATTGTAAATCAAGTTTCTTTACAGCGTACATCTTACGGCCCATACAGTAGGGCAATGGTTAGAATTTGTAAAGAAGAAAGTTTTCACCAAAGACAAGGTTATGAAATAATGACAAAAATGATGCGTGGAACTAAAGAACAACAAAAAATGGCTCAAGATGCAATGAATAGATGGTGGTGGCCTTCGTTAATGATGTTTGGTCCTCATGATGGAAATTCTCCAAATAGCAGTAATGCCTTTAAATGGAAAATTAAACGCGAATCTAATGATGTATTAAGGCAAAAATTTATTGATAAAACAATACCTCAAGCATTATTAATTGGATTAACAATTCCAGATAAAGAATATAAATTAAATGAAAAAACTGGTCATTATGAAATAGGAAAAATAAATTGGGAAGAATTTAACAATGTTATAAATGGTAATGGGCCTTGCAATAAACAAAGAATTAATCATCACATTAAATACCATAACGAAGGTGCTTGGGTAAGAGAGGCAGCTTTAGCTTATAGTAAAAATCAAAAATAATTTTATGACGGTAAATAATAATCAATTAGAAGTTTGGGAAGTTTTTATTCAAAGTAAATCAGGTCTTCCGCATATACATGTTGGAAGCGTTCATGCTTCTGATATTAAAATGGCAATGCAAAACGCTCGAGATATTTATACTCGAAGAGGCGAAGGTACAAGTATATGGGTTGTTCCAACATTATCAATTTCGGCTTCAAACCCATTAGATAACGAAATGTTGTTTGACCCATCAAACGATAAAATTTATCGTATGCCAACTTTTTATGTTATGCCAGATGGCGCTCAAAATATATAACACTTTTAAATTGTAATTAAATGAAAAAAAATAATTTATATAAATATTGTTTAAGGCTTGCTGATAACGCTTTAATTTTAGGACAAAGACTTTCCGAAAATTGTAGTAAAGGCCCTTTTTTAGAAGAAGACTTAGCCCAAACAAATATTGCATTAGATTTAATAGGAAGAGCTCAAGCCTTATTTAATTATTCATCTAAATTAAATGAAAATAATTTATCCGAAGATGATATAGCCTATCGAAGAGATGAAATAGATTATTTAAATTGTTTACTGGTTGAACAACCTAATCAAGATTTTGCATTTATTATTGCAAGGCAATTTTATTATTCTGCTTATGATTGTTTGTTATATACTGAATTAACTAAAAGTAAAGATGAAACACTTGCTTCAATCGCAAAAAAAGCTGTAAAAGAATCTAATTACCATTTAGTACATACTAGTGATTGGGTTATACGTTTAGGTAATGGAACAGTTGAAAGTAAAGCAAGAATGCAACATGCAATTGATTCGTTATGGACCTATACAGATGAATTGTTTGAACAAGATGAAACCGATTTAGAGTTATTAAAAAATAATTTTGTACCTAATGTATTAGATTTTAAAACAAATTGGTTAAATACCATTTCAACAACATTAAAAAATGCGTCTTTAAAATTACCAGAAAACACATTTATGATGTATGGCGGACGAAATGGTAAGCATACAGAAAACCTAGGGCATATACTTTCAGAAATGCAATATTTACAAAGAGCATATCCTGATGCCAAATGGTAAATTCTAAATTAAATAGTCATCAAATTTTTAATTTAATTTCTGAAATTGCAGATCCAGAAATTCCTGTTCTTACTATTAGAGATTTAGGGATATTAAGAGATGTAAAATGGGATAATAATAAGTATAATATAACTATTACACCTACATACACAGCTTGCCCTGCAATCCCATTTATATCAAATGAAATTAAAAGAATTTTAAACGAATACGGAATTTATAATTGCGAAATTAATATTTCTTATGAACCAGTTTGGACAACAGATTGGTTAACTAAAGAAGCTAAATTAAAACTTAAACAATATGGTATTGCTCCTCCATTACATTCTACTTGTGCATTAAAAATTGGAACAGAAAGCCAAATTCATTGCCCTAGATGTAATTCTAATAAAAACACTTTATTAAGTAACTTTGGTTCAACGGCATGTAAAGCTTTATATAAATGCAATTCTTGTGAAGAAGTTTTTGATTATTTTAAATGCCATTAACTTTTAAACACTTGGTGGAGTAGGTGGAGTAACAGTTGAAGTATTACTTTCTTTTTGGTTATCAATTTCTTGTTGAGGTATTTCTTTGGAATTAGATTGTTTACGATAAATTTTAATAGCAATAAATAAAATTGCAGCAAAAGCAATTAAACCTAATAAACCCCAAAGTAAACCAGAGGTAGATTTAATTATAACTAAAAATACAATTGCTACTAAAAATAATGTTGCTAACTCATTAAACAAACGCAATTTTAAAGAGGTGTATTTAAAAATACCGTTACTTTGTTGTTTATATATTAATTGGCACTGTAAATGGTAAACCGTTAGTAAACCAACAACAATTAATTTTAACCACATCCAAGGGTACGAAAATAAAACAGGATTTTTAAATAATAACCATAACCCAAAAATTAATGCACCAATCATAGAGGGCCAACCAATAATATACCATAATTTTTTTTGCATTATTAATAATTGATTGGTTAAAATTGGTCGCGAAATTTCATCTTTAGTTTGGGCTTCTTTAGTATATATAAATAACCTCACAATATAAAATAAGGCAGCAAACCAACAAATAACAAAAATTATATGTATAGCTTTTATGTAATTATAATCCATTTTAAATAATGCTGTAAAGTTAGTATTTTTGTGTTCTACCAAAAATAATTTATGAAATCAAAAACATCAGCCCAATCATTAACAATTAATACTGAAGTTGTTTTACCAAACGACACAAATCATGTAGGTAATTTATTTGGTGGTAAATTAATGCAATGGGTAGATATAACTGCGGCTATTGCAGCTCAAAGGCATTGCGGAAGAGTTGTAGTAACAGCTTCTATTAACCATGTTAGTTTTGAAAATCCAATTAAACAAAATAGTGTTGTTACTTTAGAGGCTAAAGTTAGCAGAGCCTTTACAAGTAGTATGGAGGTGTATGTTGAAGTTTGGTTTGAAAACCCAGTAACTGGCGAAAAAACAAAATGTAACGAAGCTATTTTAACATTTGTTGCAATTGACCAAAATGGCGCACCCTTACCCGTTCCTCAATTAATACCCGAAACCGATTTAGAGAAAAAAAGATTTGATGGCGCATTACGTCGTAGGCAATTATCGTTAATACTTGCAGGACGCTTAAAACCAGAAGATGCAACCGAACTTAAAGCGTTATTTGTTAAAGATTAAAATTAGAAATTTGTTTAATTGTTTCTAAAAACTCATTATAAATTTCATTAACTATTTGTTCTGCTGGTTTAATTGAATTTATTCCTGCACTAATTTGCCCAATTTCTAATTCTCCTTCAATTAAATCTCCTTCAAACATACCTTTTTTTGCACGCCCTCTACCTAAAAGCTCAGCTAACTGTTCATTTGTAGCACCATTATTTTCGGCCATTTCAACTTGTTTATAAAAATTGTTTTTTAATAACCTTACAGGCGTTAACTGCTTTAACATTAGTTGAGTATCTCCTTCATTTGCATTTATAATAGCCGATTTAAAATTTTGATGAGCACTACTTTCTGGAGTAGCCACAAATCTACTTCCTATTTGTACAGCATCGGCGCCTAAACAAAATGCTGCCGCCATTTGGCAACCAAAACCTATACCTCCCGCAGCAATTAATGGAATGTTAATGTGTTTTTTAACTTCAGGAATTAATACCATAGTTGTTGTTTCTTCTCTTCCATTATGCCCTCCGGCTTCAAAACCTTCAGCTACTATTGCATCAACCCCAGCTTCTACACACTTTTTAGCAAACTTAACAGCACTAACTACATGTACTACTATTATTCCTTTTTCTTTAAGTAATGTTGTGTATGTTTTAGGGTTACCCGCGCTGGTAAATACTATTTTAACACCTTCTTCTATAATTACAGCAATATGTTCATTTATATTTGGGTACAATAAAGGTAAATTTACACCAAAAGGTTTGCTGGTTGCATTTTTACATTTTTTAATTTGTTCACGTAAAATTTCGGGATACATACTACCACTTCCCAATAAACCCAAGCCTCCAGCATTACTAACTGCGCTCGCTAGTTCCCATCCACTACACCATATCATTCCTGCCTGTATTATTGGTTTTTCTATTTTAAAAAGTTCACAAATTCTATTATGTTTTAACATTTTCGCTTTGTTTATAAACGGTTGATTTTGTGAAATTAGTAATTATTTACCCTTTTTCGACAAATTTTAGCACAACAGTTATTTATTTTTTTTTTTTTTTGGTACTTAATTTGGTAATATTTCAATGAAAAAATTTATATTCTTCTTATTTATAGTTTTTTTAAGTACCTCAATTAATGCTCAATGGTTATGGGATTATGGCATTAATTTAGGCGCTACAAACTATCTTGGAGACATTGGCGGTAAAGAAAAAACCCGTAGAGACTTTGTGGCCGACATGAAATTGGCAAAAACACGTTGGAATGTAGGTGGTTTTGTGAGATATAAATGGAGACCAAAAATATCTTTACGTTTAGCGTTTGATTATATTAGAATTGAAGGTGATGATAAATTATCTACTAACCCAGGAAGACATTATAGAAATTTTAACTTTAAAAATGATTTAATGGACTTAGGCTTTACTGGCCATTGGTTTTTTTACGAAGATAATGACTTAGGTAATACTTACCGTTATAGAAATGGCTTTAGAGCTTATATTTTTGGAGGTGTTGGTGGCTATTACAGTAATCCAAAAAGTAAATACCAAGGCGAATGGGTGAAAATGAGAGATTATGACACCGAAGGGTATAATTATAAATCAATTGGCGTTAACATACCTTATGGTTTTGGATTTTATTTTACATTTAGTAAAAAACACCGTTTAGGTTTTGAAGCAAATATTAGAAAAACATTTTCTGATTACTTAGATGATATAAGCGGAAATTATCCTAGCGACCCAGGTAACGCCTACGAAAGAGGATTATTTTTAAGAACTACAGAATTACCACCAGACGATATTGGGGCATACCGTTCACACGATTGGGGAATGAAACGTGGAGATAATAAACATAAAGATAACTATATGAATATATCAATTAGTTATAGTTATGTAATTAGAGGTAAAAGTAGTTTTTATAGAACAAGATACAAAGGTAATTTCTTTACAAAAAATAAACGTAAAGTACGTAAAATACGTGCAAAATTCTAAAGCTAAAAAATCCCAATTTTGGGATTTTTTTGTTTGATACGACTACTAAAACCTATATATTTGCAGCCTTATGTTAAATAACTTTTTTTTATTAGTATTTGGTTTAATAATGTTAACATCTTGTAACTCAAATGATGGTAAAGAAATTACAACGAATATGGTTGAAAATTCGGCAACCGCTAATGGAAAAATTAATATAGATAAACCTGAAATTAAATTTGATGAAGAAATGTTTGATTTCGGAAAAATTAGTCAAGGTGAAAAAGTAAGTCATGGTTTTTATTTTAAAAACATTGGCAATAAAAGTTTAGTTATTACAAGCGCAAGCGGAAGTTGTGGTTGCACAGTGCCAGAATGGCCTAAAGAGCCTGTATTACCCGGACAAAATGCAAAAATTAATGTAATTTTTAATAGCGAAGGAAAATCTGGTTATCAAGAAAAAACAATTACAATTGTAACTAATTGCGAACCAGCAACGCGTATCATAAAAATTAAAACCGAAATTATAGTACCTGAAACAGCAAAATAAACCTAAAAAAATATACAAATCATGATGAACAGCACTTTATTTATTTTAATGGCACCACAACAAGGACAAGGCGGCGGTATAATGAGCTTTTTACCTTTAATATTAATTGTAGTAGTTTTTTATTTTTTTATGATGAGGCCTCAATTAAAAAAACAAAAAGAACAAAAAAAATATATTGAAAATTTAAAGAAAGGTGATAAAATTTTGACAATTGGAGGAATTTATGGTAAAATTGTTGAAGTAAAAGAAGATGGTACTTTAATAATGGAAGTTGAAGATGGTACTAAAATGAAAATTGCAAAAACAGCAGTATCAAGCGAAGGGTCTGTTGGATTACAAAACACCTAATTTAATTTGAACGCTATTTCAAATAATAAAAATAAGCCTGGTAAAACCAAGGCTTTTTTTATTTGTATAGTATTTGCATGTGCGTTTTGGTTAATTCATGATTTAGGAAAAATTAAAACAATTCAAGCAAATATAAAAGTAGAATATGAAAACATACCGGCATTTTTAATTCCAATTAACGAGTTGCCCAATAAAATTGCGTTACAAGTTAATGGTAGTGGTTTAAAGCTTTTATTAAATTATCTTAACTTAAATAAACATATAGTTGTAGATTTTAATAAAATTGCAAACATACATCAATCTAATAAAGTAATTTTAAGTAAGTACTTTTATAATTTTAATCCTTATGCGTTAAATCTAAAAATAGTTTCTGTTAGTCCTGATACAATTTATTTTGCACAACCTAAAGGAAATCAAAAAAATGTAATTGTAAAAAATAATCTTAAAGTAAACTGTAAGCCAGGTTATGGTATTGAAATAAAAGAAATAACTCCAAAATTTATTACAATTTACGGTTCTATTAACCATTTAAAATCAATTGATACAGTTTATACAGAATCTTTAAATTTATTTGATGTTGACAAAAGTTCAACTTACAATTTAAGTATTATTAAAGTTAGCGATAGTGTTTATTATTCAACAAATAAACTAAAAATTACTACCGATGTTCAACGCTTGGTTGATAAAATAGTATTACTGCCATTAAAAATTAAAAATTCATCTCAATATAGGGCAGTTAATATTTACCCTAACACTGTAAAAGTTAAATATACTTTAATGCAAAACGATGAATTTGTAAATGATACAGCCTTTTTTAATGCTGAAGTTTTAATAGGAAAAACTCAAAAACACCAAGTAGTTATAACTGCTAAACCCAGTAACGCTCACATAATTAGTATTGAACCTAAAGAAGTAGAATTAGTTTTAATTAAATAAAATGCTAGTAGGTTTAACAGGTAATATTGGAAGTGGTAAAAGTACAATTGCTAAAGCATTTAAAACTTTAGGTTGTATAATTTTTAATAGTGATGAAATCGCTAAAGAAGCTTATTTTAATAAGGAAATTAAAGAAAATGTAATCTCTTTATTAGGACCAGAAGCATTTGACGGCATTCAACCTAATAAAGCTTATATAAGCAACAAAATATTTAATGATAAAATTTTATTAAATAAGATTAATCAAATAATTCATCCTTATGTACAAAATAGATTTGCTGATGTAGTTAGTAAAAATCCCAATAAATTAATTATTAAAGAAAGCGCTTTATTAATTGAAACCGGTTTGTATAAAGAACTGGATAAAACTATTTTAGTAGTAGCTGATAACAACGAAAGATTACAACGAATTATTAAAAGAGATGAAATTAGCGAAACGTTAGCTTTAAAAAAAATGCAAAGCCAGTTACCGCAATCTGAAAAAATTAAGTTGGTAGATTTTGTTATAGAAAACAATAATACAAGTGAGGTTTTAAATAAAATAATTGAAATTTTTAATATATTAAATACTTAAATGTATTAAATAAAAATTTTAATTTTAATTAGTAATGAAATATAAAATTTTATATTATTTTATTTTGTCCTTTAGTTTAATTAAAGCACAGTCCTTTGAATTGGATTGGCGTTCTTTTTCAGAAAAATTAAACGAAAATAAAAATATATCAATAAAAGAATATGAAAATTTTGAAAAAAAATATAGTAATTCTTTCGAAAAATATAATGATGAAGCTATTAATTTTTACAGTTATTACGCTTTTGCATTATTAGAAAATAATGACACGCTTAATGCATTAGAAGGATTAAAATATTCGTATGCATACGCTCTTAAATCAAAAGACACTACCCAAAAATATATAATTTCTTATAGGGTTGGATTTTATTACTTTCAAATTCGAAATTATAAAGAAGCAGAAAAGTATTACATTGCAAATATGAATTATTTATCGGCTTTACTTGGTCAATCAAGCCGAGAGTACACTCTTATTTATTTTGAGTACTTACAAATATTAATACATTTACAAAAATTTGTTGAGGCTAAACCTGGTGTTGAAGCTCTTTTGTATTATTTTAAAACTTTAGATGGGGATAAAAACGACATTTATGTACTTTTGTTAAACTATTTAGCAGAAATTCACCAACAGTTAGGCGAGTATCAAAAAGCAATTGATATAAATAACCAACTAATTAATAATAAAAACCATTTAATTTTAAAAGATACTTGTGGTCATGTAGAACTTTTTAATTCATTAGGAGATATTTACAGAGAAATAGGAAATTATGATTTAGCAATTTTAAATTTAAAAAAATGTAAACAGCTTTATCATCAATTAAAATGCAACAACTCAAAAATATTAGCAGAAGCAGATAATAATTTAGGGTTATGTTATAAAATGTTAGGTTTAAATAAAGAAGCTGAAGATTTTTTTAATAACGCATTAACTATTTATGAAAATACTGGAAAAACTAAAACAGCACGCTATTGTATAACATTAAATAATTACGGCGATTTTTATAGAGAATTAGGCAGATACGGCCAAGCTTCTGAAATTTTATTAAAAGCATTGCAAATTAGAAAACAGTATTTAGATACAACCACTCGAAGTTATGCAAACCTATTAAATAATTTAGGGTTAGTCTATTTAGAATCAGATTATTACGATGAAGCCTTAAAACGATTTTTAAATGCAAAAACTATTTATGAAACTTCTATAGGTAAAAACCATCAATACTACGGAAATTGTTTAACTAATTTAGCGTCGTGTTATTTTAATATTGGTAATTATTATTTAGAAAAACAGTAAAAAAACGAAGAGTTAGATATAATTTAAAAAACTGTTGGTAAAAATCATTTTAGGTATCCTACATTTTTAAACTCACTCGCATTAATTAATATGAGGTTAAGAAATTATGATGAAGCTGAACAAAATTTAAAAGAAGCGTTATTTATTTCTGAAAAAATATTTGGTAAAAAGCATGATTTATATGCAAACGCTGCATTATTATTAGCCGAAATTTATACAAATAAAAACAATTTTACTGAAGCCGGCAATTTATATTTCATCGCTATAAATCACTATTCAACGCAATTAACTAATTATTTTGATGCAATGTCTGAAGGTAATCAAGCCAATTTTTTAGGCAAAATTTATCCATTATTTGAAAGTTATAATGCCTTTTTAATTAACTACAAAATAAATGAACCAAATAAAAATATTGGTATTTATTTAAAAAAATCTTTAGATAATCAAATTTTATTAAAATCACTTCTTGCAAAAAATGCAGCGCGTTTACAAAAAATAGTTTTTAATTCTAATAGTGATGAGATAAAAAAATTATATAATGAATGGATATTGTTAAAAAATAAATTAATTAATAGAGGAAAGTCAATTGAAAATACCGGAGATGATAATGATTTATTAAATAAAATAAATGAGATTGAACAAGTTTTAAAACAAAAATTAAATACAAATTCTTTTGATAATACCATTACTTTTGAGCAAATAAAGCAATCACTAAACAATAATCAAGCTGTAATTGAACTATTTAAAGTTCATCAATGGATTAATGATTCAACTTGCGAAAAAAGGTATGGCGCCTTAATAGTTAAAAATAATTCACCTTATCCTGAATTAATAGTTTATAAAAATGGAAATTATTTAGACGAAGGTGCCTATAATTATTATTCTAACTCTATTGATTCTTTAAAATTAGATACAATAAGTTATAATGTTTATTTTAAACCAATTCAAAATTCAATTAAAGGTATTTCAAAATTATATGTTTCATTAGAGGGGATATTTCAAAAAGTTAATTTTGTAAGTTTATATAACTCTCAAATAAAAAAATATGTACAAGACGATTTAGAAGTTGTAAATATAATTGGTTTCTCTAGCCTTATATCTAATAAAAAATTGCCTCCAACTTACACTAATACAGCTGATTTTTTTGGTTATCCTGACTTTGATTATGATTTTAAAAACAAAAAAAGTGAACAAAACAACAGTACTAATAATTTGATTGCAAGCAGATATGGTTTAACTAATTTAGACAAACTACCTGGTACAAAAATAGAAGTAGAAAATATTGCAACAAAATTAAGGTTTAATAAATGGAAAGTTAATGTTTATATTAACGAAATGGCCAGCGAAGAAAAATTAAGAAAAATCAGTTCACCAAACATTTTACATATTGCAACACATGGTTATTACTTAAAAGATATTGAAACTGAAAATAAATTAATGTTAGGTTTTGAAAAAAATACGTTAAAAGAAAATAGTTTTTTACGTTCGGGTTTATTATTAGCTGGTGTTGGCCCAGCTACAAGCGATAGTTTAAATTTGGATTCTGAAAATGACGGAATTTTAACTGCCTACGAAGCAAGTTCATTAAATTTAACAAACACAAATTTAGTTGTACTTTCTGCATGCCAAACAGGCTTAGGAGATAATATGGGTACTGAAGGTGTAGCTGGATTACAACGCGCTATAGCAGTTGCAGGAGCAAAAAACATAATTACTAGTTTATGGCCTGTAGATGATAATGCAACTCAATTTTTTATAATTAATTTTTACGATAATTTTTCAAAAAGTAAAGATATTGAACAAGCATTTAAATTTGCAAAAAACGAAACAAAACTAAAATTTCAAAACCCTTATTTTTGGGCAGCTTTTATTTTAATAAAAACGTTTAACTAAGTTTTGAAATGATAATGTATAATTTTTTTTTATTTTCAATTAAGTTGGTTAAATTAATAACTTCTTAAAGCCTCAATGGGGTGTATTTTGGCTGCTTTTATAGCAGGAATTAAACCTGCAATTGCACCAGCAAGTACAATTAAAAGCGTAGCAGATAAAGCAACACTTAAATTTACTTGTGGTTTCATAAAAAATTCACTATCAATTCCAATTAAATTTACAAGGTATAAAATTCCTGTTCCTACAAGTAGCCCTGTAAACCCCGCAAGTGCTGTTATAAAAATACTTTCTTGTAAAATAATACCAATAATTGATGAAGGACTTGCGCCTATAGCTTTTCTTATACCAATTTCGCGTGTACGTTCTTTTACAACAATTATCATAATATTACTTACACCAACTATTCCTGCAATTAAAGTCATAATTCCAATAATCCAAACAAAAAGTTTTATTCCGGTTAACAAGCTCATTATTTTTTTGTATTCAGCATAAAGGTTATTTACAAATAAAGCATTTCTATCATTTGTACTAAAATTGTATTTATTAGCAATTGTTTTTCTTATTTCGGCAGCTAGCTGTTCACTTTCTTCTAAATTTAAATTATTTAATCCTAACCACATTAAATTTATTTTGTTTTGATAATTGTAAACTCTTTGTGCTGTAGATAATGGTAAATATGCTCTTAACATTTCATTTCTGTTGGCATCTTTAAAAGTACCTACAACTAAAAAAAATGTACCGTCAATATTTAAAAATTTACCTAATGGATTTTCTTTTTTAAACAATGCTTCTGCCATTGCAATACCAATAACACAAACTTTTCTGTATTCAGAAATATCTGTTTGGTTTAATACTCGCCCTGAAATTAATGTTGCGTTTTCTAAAAAAAAATTATCGGGTAGGCAAGGGCGGCAAAGGTAACTCCCTTTTTCTTTTTTATAAATTACATTGTGCATTTGGCCTTGCGTATGATTGGCTGTTTTATAGCCTAACTGAGGAAATTTTTTTGCAATTAACTCAAAATCTTGGTTGGTTAATTTTATTTCTCTACCAACTTTATAACCATTTTGTGCAATTGTAGTTTTGCCTGGTTCAATAAATATAGAGTTTACAGCATCTCCAGCAAATTGAGATTTAACGCCATTGGTTAATCCATTTCCTGCTCCTAGTAAAATTATTAAAATAAAAATGCCCCAACCAACACTAAAGGCTGTTAAAAAAGTTCGTAATTTATTTTGCTTAATGGCCGAAAGTATTTCGAGCCACGAATCTTTTTCAAACATTTTTAAAACACATGTTTTTCTGCATGGTAAGATGATCTAACTAAAGGTCCACTTTCAACATATTTAAATCCTTTTGTTAAGGCATATTCTCTGTATTTATTAAAATCTGTTGGTGGCACAAAACGCATAACTGGTAAATGTTTTGTGGTTGGTTGTAAATATTGCCCCATGGTTAACACGTTACATTTTACATTAGATAAATCATTTATGGTCTCATAAATTTCATCTTCTGTTTCACCAAGCCCAAGCATTAATCCGCATTTTGTTTTTACATTTTGTTCATTAAGTCGTTTTAATACTTCTAAACTTCTATCGTATTTTGCTTGAATCCTAACTTGTGCAGTTAATCGTCTTACTGTTTCTATGTTGTGTGATACAATATCCGGCTTAACATCAATTATACGTTGTAAATTTTCCCACTTCCCTGCAAAATCTGGTATTAAACATTCAAATTTTGTTTCAGGACTAATTTCTCTTATGGCCTTTATTGTTTCTGCCCAAATAATAGATCCTCCATCTTTTAAATCATCTCTATCTACACTTGTAATTACACAATGTTTTACGTTCATTAGTTTAACAGAATTAGCAACTCGTTTAGGTTCATCCCAATCCGCAGGTTTAGGTTTACCTGTTGCAACAGCACAAAAGCCGCAGCTACGGGTACAAATATTTCCTAAAATCATAAATGTAGCAGTACCTGCACCCCAGCATTCGCCCATATTAGGGCAATTTCCACTTTCTCAAATAGTGTGTAATTTATGTTTACTTACAATATTTCTTACGTTTAAGTATTCT
>CAZAPH010000052.1:0-20213 GCA_964487105.1 uncultured Akkermansia sp. | reverse complement strand
ATTGAAGGTAAAATAATACGCACAGTAGATATTACCACTAAAGGCAAAGGCCAATTAAATGTATTTGCAAGCGATTTAAGTGCCGGTTTATATGTTTATAGTTTAATAGTAGATGGCGAAATAGTTGATACCAAAAAAATGGTGAAAGAATAATAAACAAACAAAAAACTATTTTATAAAAGTGCATTTTTTAATGCACTTTTTTGTTTTATAAAATGCCCTTGTTCAAATTGCTTGTATTTTTAATTTGAAACCACTGTAATTCCAAAAATTAAAATTAAGTTTGAAAAAATAAACTTGTTTTACTTCAGGCTGGAGTGCAAAAAAGAATTGAAATAATACCAATTGTAATTATAAAATAGTCCAAAGCTATTTTATAATTTTACAATGGTAATGCCGCCACTAAGAAAAATCAGTCCTATTTATTGGACTAATTATTATTTATGAGCGGTATAACTTGTTTATTATTTATCATTTGAAGTTTAACTCATAAATTATACCTATTGTAATTATAAAATAGCCCAAAGCTATTTTATAATTTTACAATGGTAATGCCGCCTCCAAGAAAACTTGGTTCTGATTATAGGACTAATTATTAAATCAAAGCGGTATTAAATAAAGCTAAACATAATTATATGCTGTTTTAACCTGTAATTCAAAAAGTTATTATAAAAACAAATTAACATCTAAAAAATAAATTTTAATTTTTCAACAATTTAACTTCATTTTTATTTTTTAATTAAATTTAAGTATCACAAATCATTTAATTTAACTTCTAATTTTTTTTAATAATGTTCTTAATTTTTGATACCGAAACAACAGGCTTACCCCGTAACTATAATGCCCCATTAACAGATTTTGATAATTGGCCAAGAATGGTTCAAATTGCTTGGCAATTGCATGATAAACACGGAAAGTTAATAAACAATAACTCAATAATAATAAAGCCAAATGGCTATACAATTCCATTTAATGCAGCGCAAATTCATGGTATATCAACTGAACGGGCATTAAATGAAGGAAGAGATTTAAAAACTGTTTTAGTTGAGTTTGCTGAAATTGTAAATCAAACAACGTATTTATGCGGACATAATATTGAGTTTGATATTAATATTATTGGTGCTGAATTTTTGCGTTGCGGTTTACCTAATTATTTCGAAAAACATCCTGTAATTGATACCAAAAATGATGACACAACCAATTTTTGTGCTTTAGCTGGAGGTAAAGGTGGTAAATATAAATGGCCTACATTAACCGAACTTTATACTAAATTATTTAATACGCAATTTGCCGAAGCACATAATGCCGCATTTGATGTACAAGCAACAGCTAAAGTTTTTTTTGAAATAGTAAAACAAGGCATAACTAAAGTTAAAGATTTTAATTCAGATGATTTAGCTTTAATACATTATCAAGACGTTGATTTAACTGAATTGTTAAAACACGAACATAGTTTAAAAAACCAAGAATCTAATAAACACGTAACAAAAACAAATAACACATTAAATCCAAAAATATTAAATAATGCAACATTAAAATTTTCACATTTACATAACCACACACAATTTTCGGTTTTACAAAGTGTGAGCGATATAGATGATTTGGTTAAAAAAGCCATAAGTTACAATATGCCAGCTTTGGCAATAACAGACCACGGTAACATGTATGGTGCATTTTTGTTTTGTCAAAGTATTGATAAACAAAATAAAGAAATTAAAAAACATAACGATGCCTACGATGCTGATGATGTTAAAGCAATTACAATTGGGAAAAAAACAGAATTAAAATGTATAATAGGCTGCGAATTAAATGTTACAGAAAATCATGAAGAACGCGGAAAACAAAACAATGGCTATAGTATTCCTTTTTTAGCAAAAAATAAAAATGGTTATGAAAATTTATGTAAACTAAGCTCACTTGGATTTACCAAGGGGTTTTATTATGTGCCAAGAATTGATAAAGAACAATTATTAAATTTTAAAAGCGATTTAATTGTAACAACAGGAGGTTTACAAGGCGAAATACCATCGTTAATTTTAAATGTTGGTGAAGACCAAGCCGAAGAAGCTTTTTTATGGTATAAAGAACAATTTGGAGAAGATTTTTATGTTGAATTAAATAGACACTCACTACCTGAAGAAGACCATGTAAATACAATTCTTTTAAAATTTGCTAAAAAACATGGCGTAAACTATTTTGCTGCTAATAATAATTATTACATTGATAAAAAAAGTAGCGATGCGCATGATGTACTATTATGTGTAAAAGATGGCGTGCAAAAAGATATACCAATAGGCAAGGGTAGAGGTTTTAGGTTTGGAATGCCAAATAGTGAATTCTATTTCAAATCTACCGAAGAAATGTGCGAGTTGTTTAATGATTTGCCCGAAGCAATAGAATGTACAAACGAAATAGTTTTAAAAATTGAAAATTATAAATTAGGAAGAGAAGTTTTATTACCTAAGTTTCAAATTCCTAAAGAATTTGAAGATGAAAGAGATTTAGATCCAAACGATGAAGGAAAAGGTAAACGAGGAGAAAACGCGTATTTAGCGTATTTAACTTATGTAGGTGCAAGAAAAAGATACCCAAATTTAACACCTGAAATTAAAGAACGTTTAGATTTTGAATTAAAAACTATGGCTCGTATGGGATTTCCGGGTTATTTTTTAATTGTAAGTGATTTTACAACTAAGGCACGCGAATTAAATGTTAGCGTAGGGCCTGGGCGTGGTTCTGCTGCCGGTAGTGCAGTGGCTTATTGTTTGGGTATTACAAACGTAGATCCAATTAAATACGATTTACTCTTTGAACGTTTTTTAAATCCAGATAGGATAAGCATGCCCGATATTGATATTGATTTTGATGATGAAGGTAGAGATAAAGTAATTGATTATGTAATTAAAAAATATGGCAGTGATAAAGTTGCGCAAATAATAACTTATGGAACAATGGGTGGTAAATCTGCAATTAGAGATAGTGCAAGAGTTTTAAATTTACCATTACCCGATGCTGATAAATTAGCAAAATCTTTTCCTGATAGTTTAGATGCCGATTTAAAATCTTTATTAAACCCAAATGGAATAAATGAAAAATATCTTGAAAAAATAAAAGACAGAAGAGAAATTGATGAACAATCATATAATTTCAGAAAATTATTTGAAGAAAATACACCCGAAGCTGAAGTCTTAAAACAAGCTTATGAACTTGAGGGTTGCGTTAGAAATACTGGTGTTCATGCTTGTGGCGTAATTATTACTCCTGATGAACTTACCAAATTTGTTCCGGTTACAAAACCAAAAGAAGGTGATATGTTACTTACGCAATTTGATAATTCAGTTGCTGAAAGTGCAGGGCTTTTAAAAATGGACTTTTTAGGTTTAAGAACTTTAACCATAATTAAAGATGCTTTAAAAATGATTAAAGAAAATCACAACATTGAAATTGATATTGACGCAATAGATTTAAATGATGCTAAAGCACTTGAACTTTTTCAACGTGGCGAAACTAACGGCATATTTCAATTTGAAAGTCCTGGTATGCAAAAACATTTAAAAGATTTAAAACCAGATAATTTTACTGATTTAATTGCAATGAATGCCTTATACAGGCCGGGGCCATTAGCTTATATCCCTAATTATATTAATCGTAAACATGGTAAAGAACCTATAGTTTATGATTTAGAAGGCATGGATGAATTTTTACATGAAACCTATGGTATTACAGTTTATCAAGAACAAGTAATGCGTTTATCTCAAAAACTTGCGAATTTTACTAAAGGAGATGCAGATACCTTGCGTAAAGCAATGGGTAAAAAACAAAAAGATGTTTTAGATAAAATGAAAGGTAAGTATTTGGAAGGGTGTAAATCTAACGGTCATGATACTACAGTTGCCGAAAAAGTTTGGAAAGATTGGGAAGCATTTGCAAGTTATGCATTTAATAAATCACACAGTACTTGTTATGCTTATTTGGCGCAGCAAACAGCTTATCTAAAAGCGCATTATCCAAGTGAATTTATGGCAAGTGTGCTAAACCATAGCGGTAATATTGAAAAAATTACTTTTTTTATGGAAGAGTGTAAACGAATGAAAATAAATGTACTAGGACCTGATGTTAACGAAGGGCAAGGTAAATTTAGCGTAAGTAAAGATGGAAATATTAGATTTGGTATGGCAAGCATAAAAGGTGTTGGCGAAAACACAATTCAAAATATTGTTGATGAAAGAAAAACAAATGGTAAGTACACATCTATATTTGATTTAGCCAAACGATTAGATTCTAAAAGTATTAATAAAAAATCTATCGAAGGTTTAGCTCTTGCCGGAGGATTTGATAGTTTTGAAGGTGTACATAGAGCAATGTTTTTTGAAAAACAAGCAGACGGAACTACTTTAACCGATAGGTTAATTAAATACAGTAACCAAACTAATTTAGGAAACGAAACTAACCAAGCCAGCTTATTTGGTGGTGATGAAGAAGTGGAAATTAGCGACCCTAAATTACCAACCAATATTGAACCATGGAACACACTTGAACAACTTTCAAGAGAAAAAGAAGTAGTTGGTTTTTTTATTAGCGGCCACCCACTAGACCCCTACAAACTTATAATTGAACACAGATGTAATGTAAACTGCGCACAATTAAAAATAGGTTTAGAACAATTTAAAAATAAAGAAATTACATTTGCTGGAATAATTTCTGCTTTTGAAAATAGAACTAGTAAAACAGGTAAAGCATTTGGTAAATTAGTGATTGAAGATTATAATGGAAGTATTGATTTAATGCTTTTTGGAAAAGATTTTTTAGAGTATAATAAATTTATGAATGTAGGTTTATTTGTATTTGTTAAAGCTAAAATTCAAGATAGATATAATCAACCTGGAAGTTTAGAAATTAAAATAAATAAAATCGAATTATTAGATGAAGTTAAAAAATCTGCATTTACAAGCTTAAAATTATCAGTAAATGTTGATGATGTTAATAATCAACTCATAGAACAGTTAATTTCACTATTTAATACTAATACTGGTAAAAGTAACGTGGAATTTTTAATTGATGATCCTAATAAAAATCAAAACGTAAAAATGTTCTCAAAAAAATTTAAAGCAGATATAAGTGATGATTTGCTTAATAATCTTAATAAAATTACTCAATTAAAGTACGAACTTAAATAATAATGAAACTAATTATTTGTATTTTATTGAGACAATGTTTTAAACTTAAATTTTTGCAGAAACATTTTTTTGGAGTTTATAAAAAAATTATTGTTCCTTTTAAATTAACTACAAATGTTGAAACAAAACTATCAATTAATAATTTAAACTATAATTTAAATTTACAAGATTGGGTGCAGGCAAATTTGTTTTTTTTAGGAGGTTATGAAAAAGTAGAACTAAATTATTTACTTAAAAATTTACCCGAAAATTCTTTAGTATTTGATGTTGGAGCAAATATAGGTTGGTATTCAACCAATTTAGCTTATAAATTTAAAAAAGGGCAGGTTTATAGTTTTGAACCATTTACCCAAAATTATAATAAATTAATCTCTCATATCGAAGATAATAAACTAAACAACATTAAACCTTTTAAAATTGCTATAGGTCAAAAACAAGAAAATTTATCAATTAATTACAATACAAATGAAGATAATTTAGGCATGGCCTCTATTAATTTAAAAGAGTTTAATTTTTCCGAAACTATTGAAGTTGTTGCTATTGATGATTTTTTTACTTTAAAAGAATTAAATAATTTAAAGTTTATAAAAATTGACATTGAAGGTTTTGAATACGAAGCCTTACGTGGTATGCATAAAACTTTAACTTTCTATAAACCGTTGTTATTAATAGAACAAGATAAAAATGTGTTAGGATCTAAAGCTGATGAATTAATTTTACAAATAGATACTTTTTTGTATAATTTAGGGTATTCAAAATTTATTATAACTGATAAATTAGAGTTAGAAAAAACTAAAATAAACATTAACTATAATACCACTAATTTTATTTTTAAGGCATAATCATAATAATTATGTGTTTGATAATAATGAATGTTTATTAACTTTGCACCTAAAATTAATTAAGTGTAAACACTAAAAATTGAAGATTTAATTTAATGAAACGAATAAAAATAAAAGAATTATTAAAATCAAAACAAACTGATATTACAGTTTTAGTAAAAGGTTGGGTTAAAACATTCAGAAGTAATCAATTTATTGCTTTAAATGATGGTAGTTGTAATAGTAATGTACAAATAGTTGTAGATTTTAATAATACACCCGAAAATATTCTTAAACGAATTACTACAGGTGCCGCTATTAGCGTTGAAGGACAATTAATTTCATCGTTAGGTAAAGGACAAACTGTAGAAATAAAGGCAAGTAAAATAGAAATATTAGGCGATAGTGATCCTGAAAAATTCCCACTTCAACCTAAAAAGCATAGCCTCGAATTTTTAAGAGAAATTGCCCATTTACGTTTTAGAACTAATACGTTTGGTGCAGTTTTTAGAGTTCGCAACAGTTTAGCCTTTGCCGTTCATAAATTTTTTCAGGAAAAAGGTTTTGTTTATATTCATACGCCTATTGTTACAAGTAGTGATGCTGAAGGTGCTGGAGAGATGTTTAGAGTAACAACACTTAATTTAAATAATTTACCAAAAGATGAAACTGGACAAGTTGATTTTAAACAAGATTTTTTTGGTAAAAGCACAAATTTAACCGTTAGCGGGCAACTGGAAGGTGAATTGGCAGCAATGGCTTTTAGTGATATTTACACCTTTGGTCCAACATTTAGAGCTGAAAATAGTAATACAGCAAGACATTTAGCTGAATTTTGGATGATTGAACCAGAGATGGCTTTTTATGACTTGCACGATAACATGGATTTAGCCGAAGAATTACTTAAATATGTAATTAAATATGCATGGGAAAATAATTATGAAGATTTAGAATTTTTGAATGCAAGATTGTTAGAAGAAGAAAAACAAAAACCTCAACAAGATAGAAGTGAATTAAACCTATTAGAAAAATTAAAATTTTGTTTAGAAAATAATTTTGAAAGAGTTACTTACACCCAAGCAATTGAAATTTTAAAAGAAAGTAACCATAATAAAAAGAAAAAATTTCAATACCTTGTAAATGAGTGGGGGGTTGATTTACAAAGCGAACACGAACGTTATTTAGTAGAAAAACATTTTAAAAAACCAGTTATATTAACTGATTATCCTAAAAATATTAAAGCCTTTTACATGAGGCAAAACGATGATGGCAAAACAGTAAGAGCAATGGATATTTTATTTCCTGGAATTGGTGAAATAGTTGGAGGCAGCCAAAGAGAAGAAAGATTAGAAAAGTTAACTGAACGTATGAACGAAATGAAAATACCAACTCATGAATTGGACTGGTATTTAGATACCCGAAGATTTGGTGCTTGTGAACATGCGGGTTTTGGTTTAGGTTTTGAAAGATTAGTTTTGTTTGTAACAGGAATGACAAATATTCGTGATGTTATACCATTTCCACGTACACCAAATAATTGTGAATTTTAATTTTTTTGTTTTTAAATATTTTGCTTACAAACTGGAATTTCTACATCAAGATTTAAAATGCCAAAAGAATTAATAATTGAAAATTGAGTTTTTAGATAAAACTATTTTTTTTTATTTTTTTTCTTTTCTTCTAACTGTTGAGCATTTAAGCGATTCATTAGCGCATTAATACTTGTAGTTTTTGATTCGTTTACAATAACACAATCTAACACCGTATCACTAAATTCCTCCGACATTAATATTAATTTGTATTTTCCTTTTTCGAGAGAAATTCTACCTAACGAACCGTCATTTTTAGATACAAATTTTTTAAGTATAGTGTCGTTTATGGTTACGTCAAAATCTACTCGTTCAATCGGGATTTCAATTACGTTAACTTTTTCGTTAGCATATAAAAAAACGCTTTGCGATTTAGCTTTTACAAATAAAAATGTAAATATTAATAGAAATAAACTGTATTTCATTTAACTAAAATAATAAAAAAATCCGCAATTAATGCGGATTTTTAAATGTGACCTCGAAGGGATTCAAACCCCTAACCTCTTGATCCGTAGTCAAGTGCTCTATTCAGTTGAGCTACGAAGCCATTTTTTTGGGATACAAATATACGTTTTTATTTAATAATAAAAAAATATTTATTGTATTTGCTTGATTTATAGTGTATTTATAACTTTATTCCAACTACACAAACATCATCTATTTGCTCTAAATTACCTTTCCAATTATCAAATTCAGTACTTAATAGATTTTTTTGTTCTAAAATTGGTAATTGATGTATTTTAAATAAAAATTCACGAAGGTTTTTGTGTTTTAATTTTTTACCTTTTTCTCCTCCAAATTGATCTGCATAACCATCGGTAAAAGCATAAATTATATCGCCTTTATTTAATTTTATTGTGTGGTTATTAAACGAAATTGAATCTTTTGGTGATCTTCCCACCGGCATTCTGTCGGCATCTAACTCATTTAGTTTGCCATTACTTATAATAATTAATGGATTATTTGCACATGCATATTGTAACTCGTAATTTATAAAATCAATACAAATTAAAGTACAATCCATACCATCTTTGCCACCTTCTTCGCTACCATCTTCGGCTAAACCTTGAATTAATTTATTTCTAACATAATTTAATATTTCAGATGGTTTTTCAATTTGTTTTTCATTTATGGCTTCGTTTAAAAAATTAATGTTTAACAAACTCATAAAAGCGCCAGGAATTCCATGTCCTGTACTATCGGCAATAATAAAATAAAATTTATTGTTTAATTCAGTTGCCCAATAAAAATCGCCACTAACTAAATCTTTAGGATTAAAGTAAATAAAATAATTTTTTAAATGTTTGTTTAAAAAAGATTTACTTGCCAGTAATGCATTTTGTATGCGTTGAGCGTAAAGTATAGAATCAATTGTTTCTTTTTGTTTTTCTTCAATTATATGTTTTTGTGTTTCAATTTCTTTTGAGCGAATTACTAATTCGGCAGTTCTATCATTTACAATATTTTCTAGTTGTTGTTGCCTTTTTAATAAATCTTTTTCTCGTTTTTTAATTAAAGCTCCTATTATAATTACTATTCCTGTAATGCATAATAAAATAAACCACCAAGTTTTATAAAATGGTTTTAATATGGAGAATTTTAATTCATAAACATCTGATTCTACATTAAAAATATTTTTATGATAAATTTTTAAAATATAATTACCAGAAGATAAATTTTGAAGTTCAATTTCGTTACTTTTTACAAGTTTAATTTTATCATCTAAACCAATTAATTGATAACTAAAAGTTCCGGCAGAAGGCGTGTAAATTTGATTTGTAATTAAATGAAAATATAAATTATTTTCGGTGGCTTTTAGTTCGATATTTTTTAAATTTAAATTCCTTAATGAATCGTTCACTAAAATTTCAAAAATGGAAATAATAGGTTTTTCATCTGGAAGTTTTAAATTTTTCACATTAAAATATGTTAATCCTTTTTTATTAGGATAAAAAACATAATCGCCACTGCACGCAGTGTTTATAAAATAATTCATTAATGAAAATTGAAAATTATCAAACCCTAACTGCTTATTAAAAATATTGTATTTATTATTTGTTTTATTATATTTAATAATTTCTACACCAGTTGTAAACCAAATATTATTATAATTATCTTCAAAAATGTTTAAAACATTAAAAGCCTTAAATCCTGCAATTTTTGAATGATTTATAAAACTCTCTTTTTCTATATCAAATTCATACAAACCTTTTTCGGTTCCAATTAAAATAGAATTTCGTTTGGTATAAAAAAAACTAAAAATATACTTGTCTTTAAATTCAACGTCATAATTTTCACTTCTAAAAGTTCTAATTTTTTTGTTTAATTCATCAAAAATCATAAAACCTCCATTTGGCATTCTAAAAAACAGTTTGTTTTTTTTTAGTTTTAAACCATTATTGGGCAAAGGCATTTTATCATCAGAAAAAGTATAAAGAGAATCAAAATCGTTAGTTGTGTAATTGTATTTTAATAAATAATTATATCTACCAGAAAATATATAAGCAGGGCTTGTTGAATCGTTAGAAAAATTTATATCAAAAATATGTTTAATGGAACTATAATCTTTAAACTTATTCGTTGATTCGTTATATATGCAAAATTGCGAATTGTATGGTCTATCTTTTTTGTTTCTACCCAATTCAATAGTATTGTTTTTAGCAAACCTAAAAGTATGAATGGTATTATCGCTTTGTGTTTTACCAAAAGTAATATTAGGATAAACACTGTCATTAATAAAATCATAAATACAAATGCCTTTTGCACTAGACATGTATAATTTATTATTTTGTTTAACAAGCATGTGTTGCAATGGAACCGATTGTCCTGATGGATTTTCGTAATCCAATTCAAACTCATCCCATTTTTTAATTTTTATAGATTGTACGTAATCTGCGCAAACACTTAATCCTCTTGACGCACTAAAAACCCAAATGTTGTTATCTTTATCTTTTGTAAAATTATTAATCCCGTTTTCACCTACACAAGTTGCACAGTTTCCTGTTTGTTTATGATAAGTTACTTTTAAGTTTTTTCGGTTAATAATCATTATGCCATTATTACTTGTTGTACACCATAAATTATTATCATAAGCAACTATAAAATCTTGCACATTGTCTAAGTTTATTTTTTGCTCGTCATTAAATTGTTTCCCAGAAATTCTTTTGGAGATTTTGTTTTTTAAATCAATCATTATAACTCCGCTATATCCACCAAACCATATTATTTGGTTTTCTTTATCAAAAAATGTAGTATGGGTTATAGTTGAATAATATTTAATTATTTCGATAGCTTGTTTACTTAAATTAGATGCGTATTTTTCAAAAGGAAATTCAGTTATTGTGTTATTTTTTAAATCATAAATCACAGGTAATGCTCTTGGAAGTTCTTGAAAAAAAGAAATTACAAATTTATTTTTTTCTATTTCAAAAATATTTCTCACCGTTTGTCCTACAAAACTTTTGCCATTCGAAAATTTATAATTAATATCAAAGGGTTTAAACTTTTCAGTTTTTCTATCAAACAATAATAATCCACCAGCCCACGTTGGAATCCAAAACCTATCTTCACTATCTTCATAAAACTGAGAAGCAATAAATTCTTTAGGTAAATTATATTTATTAATACTATCATAAACATAATGTGTAAACGTTTTTGTTTCGTAATTAAATTTAGTAATAGCAGCTGTATCAGTATAACTAAACCAAACAATCCCGTTTTTATCTTCGTATAATTGATGTAATGAAATTTTTAATGGTTTATTATTTGAGTCTAATGGGTTAATCATGGTGCGGTAATAATAACCATTATAAATGCCTAAACCTTTATTTGTAAAAAGCCAAATAAAATTATATTTTTTACTGTATTTTCCACTAATAATAGATTTTAAACCTAATGCTTCAGGTTCAATGTTTTTAAAATTAAGTTCGAATTGTTTTTGAGCAACAGAAATAGTTACAATGAATGAAAAGCAAATAACAATTAATAATCTATTCACAAAATATAAATATAAAAATTATTTTTTATTTAAAAAGTACAGACACAAAAACCTTTAAAATTTATTAGTTTTGTATTAAATAAGTTATGAAAGAATTAATTGAAAAAATTTGGGAGAACAGAGAGTTATTAAAAGATAACACAAACATTAAAGCAATACACACTGTTATTGAACAATTAGATAAAGGACAACTAAGGGTTGCAGAACCTAAAAATGACGGCACTTGGCAAGTTAATGATTGGATAAAAAAAGCTGTAATTTTATATTTCCCTACAATGCCAATGAAAATTATGCAAGAAGGGCCAGAACAATATTATGATAAAATTCCTTTAAAAACTGGGATGGAGCAAGCTGGAATTAGAACTGTACCTGGTTCAATAATTCGTTATGGAAGTTTTGTAAACAAAGGTGTAATTTGTATGCCCGGCTTTATAAATATTGGTGCTTATGTAGATAGTGGAAGTATGGTTGATGCATGGGCAACCGTTGGAAGCTGTGCGCAAATAGGCAAAAATGTTCATTTAAGTGGTGGTGTTGGAATTGGTGGTGTGTTAGAGCCTGTGCAAGCAGCTCCAGTAATTATAGAAGATGATGCTTTTATTGGTAGTAGGTGCATTGTGGTTGAAGGTGTACGTGTGGGTAAAGAAGCCGTTCTTGGAGCAAATGTTGTGTTAACACAATCAACCAAAATAATTGATGTTACTGGTAAAGAACCCATTGAAATGAAAGGTTATGTGCCTGAGAGGAGTGTAGTTATACCAGGAAGTTATACTAAAAAATTTGCTGCTGGCGAATTTCAAGTACCATGCGCTTTAATTATTGGTAAACGTAAACCTAGTACCGATTTAAAAACAAGTTTAAATGAAGCTTTACGTGAGCATAATGTAGCTGTTTAATAATTTTACTTTTCTAAGTTATTTAAATTACTTTTCTTTTTACTGTATAAGAAATATACAATTATACCTAATGTACCCCATATTAAAAAAAATTTCCAAGTTTCAATTCTTACTTGAGTCATTAAAAAAACATTAAACCCAACACCTAAACTGCCTACTAAATATACAGCTGGCGTTTTATATGGCCTTTCTAATTCTGGTTTTTTATATCTTAAAATCATTACGGCTACACAAACCATTGCAAAAGCTAATAATGTTCCCATGCTACACATTTCACTTACTTTATCAATTGGTGTAAATGCAGCAACTAATGATATTATTGCACCAACTAATAATGTACTTTTGTGTGGTGTTTTAAAATTAGGATGCAATGTTTTAAAAAATTTAGGCAACAAACCATCTTTAGCCATACCTAAAAAAATACGAGTTTGACCAAGCATCATTACTAACATTACAGATGTTAAACCTGCAGTTGCTGCAATAGTAATAATTAAAACTGCCCAGTTTAATCCAATTCCGGAAAAAGCAGAAGCTACAGGAGCAGCTTTATCTAATTCGGTATATTTTACCATTCCTGTTAATACTAATGAAACTAAAATATATAATAGTGTACATATAATTAAAGATGCTACAATTGCAAAAGGAACATCTTTTTTTGGATTTATAGCTTCGCCTGCTTGGGTAGAAACTGCATCAAATCCTATATAAGCAAAAAATACAATTGTTGCCGCAGTTAATACACCACCAAAACCAAAATTTAACTTACCTGTTTGATTTCCTGCTTCATCTAATGCTGGTACTGCTTCAGGAATAAATGGTGTCCAATTTTCTGTATTAATGTAAAATGCACCAACTATAATTACAAATAAAACAACTGCAATTTTTATTATAACAATGATATTATTTGTTTTGGCTGCTTCTTTAATACCTTTTACTAAAATTGCTGTTACTATCCATGTAATAATAAATGCTGGTAAATTAAATGCAAAAGATGGCGCTGCTATTCCTAATTCTTTACATTTTTCTGTAGCTGTTGCTAAATCGTTACATAACCAAATTGGAAAATCTAAATGAAAAATATGTAATAATTTTATAAAATAACCACTCCAAGCAACCGCAACTGTTGTTGCCCCCATCATGTATTCTAATATTAAATTCCAACCAATAAACCAGGCAAATAATTCACCTACTGTTCCATAGGCATACGCGTATGCACTACCTTCAACGGGTAAAACCGATGCAAATTCTGCATAACATAATGAAGCAAATAAACAACCTATGCCCGCAATTACAAACGATAAAGCTAAGGCTGGTCCAGCATAATCATGTGCTGCTATACCAGTAAGTGTAAAAATTCCTCCTCCAATTATAGCTCCTATTCCTAATGAAGTTAATCCCCATTTTGTTAACACTCGTTTTAAATCACTTTTTTTCATATCAGCTTCAAATGCTGATACTGGTTTTAATCTCCAAATAGACATATTCTATAATTTATAACTCAAATTAAACAAATTAAGTTTAATAATGCAAAATAAAACTTTATAAATAACTTAAAATTTTATTTAGAATTTGTTTGCTTCCATGTAGAGGCTTGTTTTTTAGAGAATCTTATGCCTAACATGATTTCATGAGTACCGGTTGTGTATTTTTTAATATTGGTAGTAGTAAAGTCATATGAATAACCTATCATTAAATAGTTTTTATAAAAGTAACCTATTAATGCTGTAAACGCATCATTATGTCTATATGCACCGCCTAACCAAATTTGTTCTTGATAAATAAATCTTGCACCTACATCAATTTTTGGTGGTGCAGGATTTGCATACTTAATTAAAAATGATGGTTCAATTTTAAAATCGTCACTTACTTCAAATTTATATGCACCATTTAACATAAAATGATTTACTAATTTACTTGTGCTAGAACTGTTTGGATATAAACCAATTGGGGCTTGATAAATTTGTGGAACCGAAAACCCAAAATAAAAAACATCTTTTTTATGAAAATATAATCCTGTTCCAAAATCAGGCACGTAGGTTGTTTGATAGGAAACTAATAAATTTTCATCTCCCGAGTCATGCAATTTTAATTTATGTCCATCTATACCCCATTGCATAATTCCTGCACTTAAGCCCATGGATAAAAACATTTCTTTTTTTAATTTTAAATGATAGGCATAACTTGCACTTATTCCTGTTCTTCTTGTAGGGCCAACAATATCGGTATATAAATTCATTCCTAATCCCATGTTTTTATCTTTAATAGGGCCATGTAGGGTTAACATATATGTTCTTGGTGCATCTGTAATTCCTTGCCATTGATAACGGTTGTTTGATCTTACATCTGCAAATTCATCTTTACCTGCAACTGCTGGATTTATTGCCATTTCATTTAACATGTATTGCGTATATTGTGGCAATTGTTGCGAAAAACAATTTGTAAATTGCAATAAAAGTAATAGTATTAATAATATTTCTTTCCTCATATTATCTAAAAATGGTTAATGGTCCTGTGTATGGTTTTGTATAAGCAGGATGGTTTAAATTAATAACATAATAATAGGTTCCTACTGGTAAGTCTTTTCCTTTATATTTTCCATCAAACTTAGTTGTGTATCCTCTGTTAAAAAATAATTGCTCACCCCAACGGTTATAAATTTCAATAGTACATTCTGGGAATTGAGTAATGTTATCTATAATCCAAAAATCATTTTTACCATCGTTATTAGGGCTAAATCCATTTGGGATATCTATTTCAGGATAAATATCTACCATAACTGTATTTGATGAAACACAGCCATTAGCATCTGCAACACTTACAGTATAAACTGTATTTACTGTATTTGATGCAATTGGATTGGCTATACTTGCATCATTTAAAGTAAATGGTGGTAACCAAGAATAGGTTAGGGCAGATGTTGACGTAGGATTACCTCCTATTGTAACGGTTGAAAATACAGGAATAGTGTACGATGGCCCTGCATCTACAATTGGTAAAGGTAATGCTGTAACAACAACTGTTTTTGTATCAATACAAGTTGTAACAGTAGATATAATTTGAAGCACATAGGTACTTGTATTTGTTACAAATGGAATTGTGAAAAATGAATTAGTTGATACTGGTGTAATTAAATCAGGAATTAAGTACCAATTGTAAGTATTTGCTCCTATAGAATTTGTGCCTGATAATACAACCGAATTACCAATACAAGCACTTGGTGTATTTGTATTTGCAACTAATGTGGTAGTTGGTATAATTTGAAGTGTACCTGTGGTTGTACAACTTTTACTGTCTGTTACGTTTGCTGTATATGTACCAATTGAAAGGTTGGTAATAGTTGATGTGTTTGCTGTAAATGTACCTGGGCCTATCCAATTAACACTATAACTTGGTGTTCCGCCACTTACTGTTACTGTGGCGCTTCCATCATTGCTATTACTACATGCACTATTACTAAATGTATTTGTAACTGTTAAACTTGTTGGATTTATCATTGTTACAGTTTCTGTTTTGATACAGCCTCTATTATCAGTTACTGTTGCAATATATGTGCCACTGCATAGTGCAGTTTGTGGATTTAACGAACTAGTAGGGGTTGTATTCCAATTAAAGGTATATGGTAATGTGCCACCAAACGGAATTAAAGTTACAGCACCATTACAATCGTTATTACATCTTGGTTGTATGATGTTAGATAAACTTAAATTTAATTCAGGATTTTCTGTTATTGTAAATGATCTTATAGTTATACATCCACCAGCGCTTACTGTTAATGTTACTATACCATCACATAATCCTGTAACAGTTTGTGATGTTGATCCTGTACTCCAATTATAAGTTATTGGTGAACTTGTACTTGTTCCAACCGCAACTATCGAGCCTGTACAGCTATTAAAACATTTTACATTAGTTTGCGTAAAGCTTACCGTAGGTCCCGTAGGATTTGATAAATTAAATTGTTGTGTAGTTGAACAACCATTATTGTCTTGTACTATAACTGAGTAATTTCCAGCTGGTAAGTTGGTTAAACTATTTGTGCTAGAAGGTGCCGGACTCCAACTAAACGTATAAGGTGTTGAACCTCCTGTTACATTTAAAACAACACTACCATTTGAAGCTGAACATGTAGGATTGGTTATACTTGGTGTTAATGTTAAGGTTGTTGCTGCATTAACTGTTGTACTTGCTGTTCTTATACAACCTTGTGCATCTGTCATTTGAACAAAATAATTTCCTGCACACAATCCTGTTACAAAACTATTTGTAGATGATGGACTTGTCCAACTAAAGGTAATTGGACTTGTACCTCCAATTGGTGTTATAGTGCTTGCGCCATTACAATTACCTGCACACAATTCGTTTGTGGTGTTAAACGTATGCCCTGTTATACCATTTGAATTACTTATTAAAACATTATGTAAACTCGTACAGCCATTTGCATCTGTAATATTAACTTGGTATATACCTGCACACATACTGTTTGTTGTTGCTGATGTGCTGCCATTTGTCCATGCGAATGTATATGGCCCTGTTCCTCCACTTGCCATTACAGTAGAAGAGGCATTACACATTCCGCATGAAGGTTGACTTGCTGATGTAGTTGCACTTATAGCTGTTGGAGATGTAATTAATGAAGTAAAACTATTTACACAACCTTGATTATCAGTAACAATTGCGGTATAAGTTCCATTACATAATGTGTTAATTAAACCGCTTGTGGCTCCTGTATTCCAATTAATTGTGTAAGGCGGTAGTCCACCAGAAAATCCATTTATGTTTGCAATTCCATTACAATTACTAAAGCATAAATTGTTTGTACTTGTAACTAATGCACTTATGCTTGTTGTAACCGGAAAATTTATTGTATTTGTTACTACACAGTTATTTAAATCTGATATTTGAACAGTATAAATTCCTGTACATAAATTATTTAAAGTTGCTGTATTTAGTGCACTTGGTGTCCATGTAAAATTATATGAACCTGCTCCACCGCTTGGATTTAATATGATAGATCCATCACATAATCCATCGCAAGTAGGTAATGTAAAGCTAGGTGTTGCAATAATTGAACTTGGTTGTGTAATTACTGCAGTGGTAAATAAAATGCAACTATTAGCGTCAGTAATTTGAGCTGAGTAGGTACCAGCGCATAAGCCTGTTATTGGATTTATAGTTGATGGTGCTGGTGGCGTTAACCACGAGATGGTATAACCTGGTGTTCCTCCGCTTATTGTAGTAATTGAAGCTGCTCCGGTACATTGCCCATTACATATAATATTTGTTGCTGATACTGCTGCTAAACTTGGACCGTTTGAACTTGAAACAGGAATTGAAACTGTGTTGGTACAATTGTTTGCATCACTTACTACTACAGTATAAACACCAGCACTTAATCCAGTAACTACTGATGATGTACTTGCAATTGGTGGAGCCCAAGTGTAAGTGTAGCTTGGTGTACCTCCGCTTGCAATTACAGTTATAGAGCCACTAGGTGGAGTACATGCCGAAGGTCCAACGGATGAAATTACATTTAATAATGGTGGATTAGTAAGTGTATAGGTTTGAGTATCTTGACAGCCATTAGCATCACTAATCATCAATGTATAATTACCCGCACATTGGGCGTTAAGTGTATTATTTGTACCTGTAGTGTTACTTGGAAGCCAAGTATAATTTACAACACCTACTGCATTTGATGGCGAACTAATTGCTATGCCATTGCAATTACCGTTACATGCAGGATTTGTTGTGGTAACATTTGCTAAAAGACTAGTTGGGTTTGTAAGTATAGTTGCTGAATTTGCAACACATCCCATTGCATCAGTTGCTGTTAAAGTATAATTGTTTGCACAAAGTCCTGTTGGATTTTGCCCTGTTCCTGTTGGATTCCAAACATAACTAACAGCTCCTTGCGCACCTACAGTTGTTGTTGAAATACTTCCATTGCAAGCTGAGTTACAAAGTGGGTTTGTAGCTGTAAGGTTTAACGAAAAAACAGGAGGTGCAGTTATTGTAAAATTAAAGTTAGTTGTACAACCGTTGGCATCTGTTACTGTTGAAACTATATTACCTGCACATAAGTTAGAAATAACACTTGATGTTGAAAGAGAAGTACTCCAACCTATTGTGTATCCAGGTGTACCACCAGAAACGTTAACTGTTGCGGTTCCATTACAAGAATTTGAACAAGTTGCATTTAAAAAGTTAACAGTACTTGTTAAGGCTGTAGGTTGAGTAATTTGTGTAGTAAAAGTATTAGAACATAAGTTGGCATCTGTAATTGTTAACGAATATATGTTTGCACATAAATTAATTATTGTTGGAGTTATTGCCCCACCAAAACTACCAATAGGTGCCCAACTAAAAGTTAAAGGTGCAGTTCCTCCCGAAGAAACTGTTGTAATAGAACCATTACATATTGAATTACAATTTAAATCACTTGCAGATAAAGTTGAACTTATTGGTGATGGTTGTGTTATTACAAAAGTTTTTGTTACAACACAATTTGCAGCATCAGTTATATTTACACTAAAGTTTCCTGCACATAGGTTTGTTACTGTTTGAGTTCCTTGCCCTGTAATTGGTGGTGCAATTGGTAACCATGCAAAGGTATATGTTGGTGTACCACCACTTGTGTTTAAGGTAATTGATCCATTGCAAAGTGCGTTACAAGTAACATTTGAAACATTAGATATTACATTTAATGATGGTGATTGTGTAATATTTAAAGTTTGATTTACAATACATCCATTTCCATCAGTAACACCTATATTATATGTTCCAGATGTTAAACTTAAAGCCGTACTGGTATTGCCTAAATTTACAAAACCAATTGCGGGAGTCCAAGTAAATGTAAATGCTGGTGTGCCTGATGCGGTAACTGTAGCGCCACCAGTATTTGAACCAAAACATGATATTGATGTTGTGTTAATTGATAAAGTTGGTCCTGTAGGGTTACTTAAAGTTGTTGTAAATATTTGTGCACAACCTGATGCATCAGTTACATTAACAGAATAAACTCCTGCACCTAAATTTGTATAACAGTTACTATTTATACCAGAACCTCCGCTTGGTGCCCAAGTAAAATTATATGCAGGGCCAGCTCCACCAGATACCGTAACACATATACTTCCGTTATTTACGATACAAGCATTTGGATTAGTGGGCGTTATTGTTCCTGTTAATGGCGGAGGTTGCGTAATAGCCATGGTTGCAGTTTGTGAACAACCACTTGCATCTTTTACTATTACTGTATAATTTCCAGCACATTGTCCAGTAATTGAACTTGTATTTTGTCCACCTGGTAACCATGTATAAGTTAAAGCCCCTGTGCCTCCACTTGCATTAGAATTTAATATACCATTACATTGCGAATTACATGTAACATTACTTACCGTAGGTGATACAATAATTGGTGGTGGGTTTACAAAATTTACAGTTGCAGTGTTTGAACAACCTAAAGCATCAGCAACTATAACTGTATAATTACCAGCGCATAAATTAGTTGCTGTTTGTGCAGTTTGTGTAGGAGCAGTTACATTCCATGTATAAGTATATGGCAATGTTCCACCAACTGCATTTGCCTGAGCAGACGCTGTACATGCGCCAAAACATGAAATGGTATTACCACTTGCTACAACTACAACGTTTATAGTTTGATTAACAGTATTTGTTACAGTTGTGGTACAACTCTGACTATCTGTTACGGTTATAGTATAATTCCCTGGACATAA